>JBFZEZ010000519.1:0-2577 GCA_041306585.1 Spirochaetota bacterium
AGGAGATATCGATCAGGCTATAAGCGGCCTTGAAAATAAAATGCTGACCAGCCAACTCGAGTTCAAAGAAGCAACCAGGCTCGGCATGCTTTATATTTTCAAAGGGAAAAACGATAAGGCTGAGAAACTCCTCATGTCGCTCAAGCAGAAACTCGCATCATAGCAGCAGCGTAATGCAATAAACTTCATTATCGGTGCAGAAATATTTCGCGTGCTTTTTTTCTGCGTACAAAGCTGTGCATGTAGCAGAAATTCCTTATACTTTCTGATGCCAGATGGAAATTGACCGACCAGGGCTGCCGGATCGACCACCGCCCATAACAATCCGGCTTCTCCTCTTTTTTGCGAGAGGGATCCAGAACGACATTTCCAACGATCACACCCTCGCCGCTTTCCATGAATCCTTTAATGGTATTATCAGAATCCAATATAAGGGTATGGCCAAGATATAATTTTTCATTCCCCCGCGTCTCTGAAACGAACTGGTCCGCTGAAAAAATCCCCGAATGATTGGCTGTAACGACCGGAACGCCGAGTAGCTGCGAATAATAGGCGCTGATTTCGTTGAGACAAAACCGCACCCCGCCCTTTTCTTTCGTGATAAATCCCGGGAGCATCTCGTTTGCATAATGAGGCATGAGATAGAGGTCAACTGATTGCTGATACATTAGCCACGGCATGTACGACAGCAGGTTCTCATATCCGATTCCAACACCGATCCTCCCCAGTTCTGTATTGATAACATGCGGCCCCGGTTCCCCCCTGAAATATTGCACCTCATGAAAAACCGCCTTTTGACACCGGACGCTTCCGCACACTTCCACCTGGGGATCGGTAAGAACAAAGGTATGATAAAAATCATCCCCGTCAGCCTCGAGGAAACTCGTGCCGATCCAGACTCCGTGTTGTTTTGATTGCTTGATGAGCCATCCTACGGTCGGTCCTCCAAACGTTTCCGCCGTATCCCATAAGGAGGCATTCAAAAAAAACCCGCCGGGCATACATGCGGGAAAAAGAACCAGACTCGCGCCCATCTTTGCCGCATTGCGGACAAAAACCGCAGCGTGTTCGAGGTTCCGACCCACAGCCCCATCCACGGATTCCATCTGGACCGCGGCAACCCGCAGTTCAATAACCTTACCCCTGGCGATCTTGTGGGACCTGAAATAATTATTGCTTTCGCTTATTTTTTCAATCACTGTGTGAATCTGCTACCACGTACTCATGTCGAATTTCCAGTAAGGTCCTTCTTTAATAAACGGTACATCCATGCCATTGCTCATTTTAAAAAATATGCCATCCCCTATCTTCCGTATTGCAAGGACCTCCCCCTTTAATGTATTACGAAGAACACCGGCCTCTTCCGTTTTACGTAAATATATCTCTATGTATTTCTGCGGGGTAATATTTCGAAGTGTTTCTTCATTAATTCCGTATGCTTCAGCTATACCGCCAGCCTGAGGGATGTCGAGGGTTGAAAATTCTTTTGACAGGATCATTATTCGGTCAATACTTTTCTTTGAAATAATGTGCGACATTTTTTCTGCATCCGACTGGAGAACGGCCCCTTTCAGCGCATAAAACGCTTCTTCGGGTGTTATTGGTCCGTTCGTCGTGAATAAAAAAAACACGCAGCAAATAAACAAAAAAAACCATTTTAATATATGCATCTCACCCTGCCGTCTTCAAAATCTATAATCATATTATCGATAAGACGCGGCGTCCCGAAATAAGCAGCCACTGCGATGACCGATTTCCCATCGATTGATTCAGCGAGTGATAGATCATCATACCGGACAACAGAGATATAATCAATACTCCCCGGGTTCCCCTTCCTGATCTCTTCTTCTATTACATGGATGACCGCCTGCGAGCTCCGCTCACCTGCTTTAAGGATGGCTTCCGCTTTCTGGAGACCGCGATAGATACATGCGGCATTTGCGCGCTCATCCTTTTTCAGATGCTTATTGCGCGAACTCATAGCAAGCCCGTCCTCCTCGCGCCTGGTAGGGGCAATGACGATCTTTATGGGAAAATTAAGATCATTCACCATTTTCTGAATGCAAACAGCCTGCTGTATATCCTTCTGACCGAAAACCGATACATCAGGCTGAACAATATTAAACAACTTACTCACGACCGTGAGCACCCCTCTAAAATGTCCCGCCCTGTGTGCGCCGCAGAGATTCTGCCCGAGGGCGTCAATATCGACATACACCAGATTGTTTTTATACATTTCGGCGTCATCTGGAATGAAAAGCAGATCAACACCGACTTCATCCGCCATCGCGCTGTCTTTTTTCAGATCAGTCGGATAATTGGCATAATCCTTGGGGTCGTTGAACTGCATCTTGTTGACGAAAATACTCATGACCTGGAATTGGGAAAGCTTTTTCGAAATCTCAACGAGACTCAGATGGCCGCGATGGAGGTACCCCATAGTCGGAACGAAACCGACTTTCCGGTCCTGCAGTTTGATCTGCTTCACCCTGTCGCGAATTTCATGAATTGTGTGGACGATTTCCATATGGGCTCCTCAATCTGGCTGTCTGGTGCATTGTTGCATTGTTGCATTGT
>JBFZEZ010000520.1:0-4048 GCA_041306585.1 Spirochaetota bacterium
TGGACCATGTAACTCAGGAACAAGGCGATACCATTGATATGGAGGATGTCGCTGATTCTGCGCTTGATGACATTCAGCGCGGGAAAATAATAAAAGGTGAAATTGTCACATTCGATAATGATTTTGTATATGTAAATGTCGGTACAAAATCTGACGGACGAATTTCAATAGAAGAATTTGACGACACACCGCAGGTGGGGGCTATAATCGATGTAATGCTTAAGACGAAGCGGTTCGTCGACGGCATGTATCAGTTTTCCAAGACCGAGGCGGAGAATATAAGAAAATGGCAGGAATTCATCGAGTGGTATAAGGCTGGGAATGTAATTATCGAGGGGAAAATCCTCAATGCCATCAATAAAGGGAAGTTGGTCGATTGCCGCGGTATTCATGCGTTTCTTCCCTTTTCCCTTACCGCCGATCTAAGGACCCTCTCCACATCAGATGATGTATATTCCTTCAAGATCAAAGATGTTGATGAAAAGAAACGTTCCCTTCTGATATCAAGAAAGGATTACATCGATGATGTAATAGCCCAGCGATGGGACAGTTTCGTCGCAATGTATAAACCGGGTGATCTGATAGAGGGGGAAGTCATCAAATTCGTCGAATTCGGGGCGTTTGTCCGTGTCGCCGGAATTGACGCGCTCCTTCATCGCAACGACATGTCCTGGAAAAAGGTGTTCAAACAAAGGAAGCTCCTGAAGGTCGGTGAAATAAGGGAGTTTTTAATACTGGACATAAACAGGGAAGCCGGTAAAATTTCACTGAGCCTTAAACAGCTGGCCGAGGATCCATGGGCCACCATTTCCGAACGATTCAGGATCGGTGATATTATTAAAGCTGGAATTGTCACGATAACAACATATGGGGCGTTTGCAGAAGTTGAAGACGGGGTGGAGGGCTTTGTGGCTAACACTGAGCTTTCATGGACAAAAATGAACGCCAACGTTAAGGATTATTTTAACAAAGGTGATAATGTTGATTTTAAAATTCTCGATATCAACGGAGAAGAGAGAAAACTCGTACTTGGATATAAGCAGACCCTCACGAATCCGTGGGACACAATACAGGACCGCTTTCCCATTGGTTCGGTTTTTACAAAAAAAATAAAGAAGATCGTAAAGTTCGGCATGTTTGTCGAGCTTGACGAGGATATCGACGGCCTTGTGCACATATCAGATGTGAGCTGGGATGAAAACGTGAAGGATCTGGGCGGGACATACTCAGCCGGGGACGAAGTTACCTTTAAGATACTCGAAATTAAAAAATCAGATATGAAAATTTCCTGCGGGATGAAACAGCTCACCAGGTCGCCGTGGGAGGCGATACGTGAAAAATATCCGCCGCGGATGCGTGTTGAAGGGGTCATCTCTGGCATTACCCAGTTCGGTATTTTTGTTAAACTCGACGATGATGTGGAAGGGCTTGTTCATATTTCCGAGGTTTCACGCAGAAGGCTTGAAAACCTCGAGGAGCATTTTAAGGTCGGGGACAAAGTGGGAGCGGTGGTCTTTGGGGTCGATGTGGAGAGAAAAAGATTGTCCCTCAGTATAAAAAATTATGAAATGATTACCGAAAAGGAAGAACTGGATAAAATAATGAAAAATACCGGTTCCAGGACTGTCACCATTGGTGATATGGTAAATATTAAATTTGGAGAATGAACCGCTTATGTCACGAATCAAGGTACGCAGGCAGATCGAAATTGAACGGAACCTGATTGAACTCATGCTACTGAAGACGAAGGATTTCCTTATGGTTAACCGTAAGATTGTCCTTTATTCTTTTATTGCTGTTTTGTTTATAAGTGCAGGGGTAATTGCGGCTGTTGTCATTGTTGGCAACATTAATGAAAAAAATCTCAAAGAATTTGAAAAGATAACGGAATCGTACCGCGAATACACCACTGAGGAAGAAAAACTTGAAAGCCAGGATCCGAAGACAGCGGTCAAAGATGAGGCTGCCGAAAAGGCCCATAAGGAGAAGATCAAGGGGATAATCAGCGACCTCAAAAAATTTATTGATTCATCAAGCTTCGGTTATGCGCATAATATGGCTTACTATGTCCTTGGAAATATTTACTTTTCCGAGAAAATGTACAAGGAAGCCCATGCCGCCCTCGAGGAATATGCGGATTCATCTTCATCATCACCATTCGGGAGCCTTGCCCTGCTCAAGGCGGGGATTGCTGCTGATGAGTCCGGGGATGCGAAAGGCGCTATTGCGATTTTTGAAGAGCTTGAAAAAAAGCATAGTGATTCAGCTGTTGCGGATCAGATATTTTACCAGATGGGCGTGATGTACCAGAAAAAAGGGGACATGTTCAAGGCAAAGGAATACTATAATAAAGTTGTATCCGGATATCCGATGTCCCCCTTTTTGCAAAAAGCGAAAAAAAGACTTTTTCTTTTGGGTTTAGGGAAATAAATATTTAAAAAATTTAAATAAATCTTGACATGATGGCGGTTTATTTGAATAAATCCCACATTGTTTAAATAATGTGAATTTTAGTTGAAAGCTGGAGTAAGGTTGTGGCTGTACCAAAGCGTAGAAAATCAAAATCAAAGATCGGAATGAGAAGATCACATGATGCCATAGGCGTCCCGAATTTAAGACCATGCCCGAAATGCGGGACATGGACATTGCCTCATAGGGTGTGCCCGGAATGTCATCATTATAAAGGCAAATTAATATATGAAGAAAAAGTCAAGGTTTCATAATCTTTTAAAAAAATTTTTTCACATGTATAATTAAAATGTATCAGGGATGTCGTTGTCGGCATCCCTTTGTTTATGTCATTATGCCGTTATACCATTGGGTTGGATCCGAACGCCCGCTCAATAAGACCCGAATTTTTTATTCAGCAGAGTATATGGAAAAAGATAAAAAAACTGAAATTCAGAATAAAAAGCTCTTCAAAAAAAACAGGTATCGCCAGTTAGGGAAATTGCAGGAGCTGATCAGGGTCAAGTTTAAGAATAAAAGTATTCTTAATAGGGCTTTAACCCACCGATCATACCTTAATGAGGCGGACCATGAAGTGAAAGACAATGAACGCCTCGAGTATCTTGGCGATTCAGTTCTCGGGCTTATCGTTAATGAGTATCTCTTCAGACATTACGAGGACTATCAAGAGGGGGGCCTTGCCAAGATAAAATCCGCGGTCGTCTCCGAGGATACCCTTTCAAAGGTCGCCCGTGCATTGAACCTCGGCAGTTTTATCCTTATGGGGAAAGGCGAGGAGCAGAGCGGGGGACGGGAGAGGAACTCAATCCTGTCGAATACCTTGGAAGCCGTTATTGGTTCCGTCTATCTTGATTCTGGCCTTAAGGAAGCCCGTAACTTTGTTCTCAGCCTTATCAAAAACGACATTGAACGCATCGATAATATGACATACCTGCGTGATCCAAAGACCACCCTGCAGGAGTATGTACAGAAAAAGTATAAAGAGCGGCCCGACTATGTCATTGTAGAAGAGCAGGGTCCTGATCACCGGAAGCATTTTGTCGTAAACCTCAAGATCAAGGGGCGCAATATTGCCCTCGGCGAGGGGAGCAGCAAGAGAAAAGCGGAAATGAATGCTGCTACAGAGGTATTGAAAAAAATAGAGGCAGGGGAGAGCAATATTTGATGTTCTGCATGAAGGACCTCAGGATTAGGGTAGCCGGTATCATTAAAAATGGAAGAGATATCCTTCTTATAGCTCATAAGAAGGATGACATGATTTACTGGCTTCTCCCTGGCGGAGGGGTGCGATTCGGCGAACCCATGCAGGACGCACTTCGCCGTGAATTCAAAGAAGAACTCGGAATCGAGATAGACGTCAATAAACTGGCAATGGTGTTTGATTCGATTGATCCCTCAGGAAAACGTCATATTCTGAATATCTGTTTTCACTGTAGCCTCTCGGCGGGTGAACTGCGGCTGGGGCATGAAAAACGCCTTTATGATTATAAATTTTTCCCCCCGGAAATGATACATGGAATCCCGATGTATCCCCCGATAAATGAGCATCTTATGGCGATCATCAACAATACGAATGAAT
>JBFZEZ010000521.1:0-2869 GCA_041306585.1 Spirochaetota bacterium
AAATAGTAGAAAAAGCAGGACTGTTGTTTGTAGGGGATTGCAAAATGAGTGCTGTCGAGACTCGGTGCCATATTCATCAATTGGGACATCATTATCTAACGCCATTGTCAATGGTTGGAAATAATAAGGAAAATGCTGAAGAATGGATTCGGACAGCGGTGAATAACCCTGAAAAACTGACGCCGGTCTTTGTAAAAAATCAAAAAGGGCAAGACATTGTTTTGGCAAAAGGATACGAAACGCAGCGAATCTGCGCTATTGAAAAAGAAGGGAATCGTTGTGAATGGCAGGAGCGGGTTATAGTTGTTCATTCTGAAAGCTATGCAAAGACACTTAAAAACGGACTGGATGAGCGTTTGAAAAACGCAAGCGAAAAATTGATAAATCTCACGCCTGCCCGAGGAAAAGGCAAACGGCAAATCACAGATGAAGGTGACCTCCGCAAGTGTGCTGACACAATTTTAAAATCGCATAAAGTTGAAGGGCTTCTGGATTATCAATTTGAACGTCAGGAAGAAAAGGAAAGCCGTTATATCGGACGCGGGCGCGGTAAAGAAGGGCGTCCGAAACAGGAGATCATCAAAGTCCGGTATCAAATTACAAATATTATGCGAAACGAAGAAGCCATTGAGTCTGTCAAAAAAACCATGGGCTGGCGTATTTATGTTACTGATACCGAGCCTGGCAGACTATCTTTGGAACAAGCCGTATTAACCTATCGGAATGAATGGCTTATTGAAAGAGGATTTCACCGCCTCAAAGGAGCGCCCCTGTCTTTAGACCCGATGTTTGTAAAACGTGATGATCAGATAGCAGGTTTGACTTATTTGCTGAGCATTGCCGTTCGTTTCCTGACTTTGATCGAGTTTGTTGTTCGGCGCGCTTTGAAAAAAAATAATGAAAAATTAGTGGGGCTGCATCCGGAGAATCCCAAAAAAGGAACAGATTCTCCTACAACGGAAAGAATCTTAAACGCTTTCAAAGGAATCACGCTGACTATTATCGAACTTCCGCATAAAATGATTCGACATGTCACCCCGCTGACATATCTTCAAACTCGAATCCTTGAGTTAATGGGGCTTTCTCCTGATATTTACAGCTTTTTGGAAATTAATTCATGATATTAATCTCGTGAGTCATAAATTTTAAGAAAGGATAGACGCACCTATACAATCTTTCAAGAAAAAAGTAAAATTTTTATGTTGAGGTATCATGCTGTAATATCATAATTTTGTTTACGAGGCGGTGAAGCTCTTTTGTTTTGTTTCTTTTTACTGGAAAACAGCCCTTTAATTTCTTGTATTACCGCATTGGGAGCGATAATAAAAATATTAGTTATGAGCAAACGGGTGATTACATATTTAACAGTTCTTTCAGAGGGAATATCACGTGAACGGGTACGAAGGTATGCATCAAACTGTTCCCAAACCAGGTTCGTATATTTGAGTGCAATCATTTGTAAGATTCCCAGGGAGATGGCGCCAGGCATCACGAATTTTTCATAGGCTTCCCAGCAGCATCGGACTTTAGGGATATCCTGGGAAGCCGGTTGTTTCAGTTCCTTATTTTTCAAAGGTTTACGGGAGTGGCGGGGCATCAGCTTTGACCAGAAGCGGTAGTTAAAGGCTCCGATCACATTTTTCAGCATATCAAACATGGTTTCAATCCGAATTCTTGAACAGTAAAGCTCAACAGCAGAGAGAGGGTCCTGGGTCAGATCGCTGCACATCAGTACAATGGGACCGTGACTTGTCAGCGCAAAAACAAAGCGGATCAGCGAGCCGGCAGGCTTCCATAACAGATTGAGAGCCGTTATGCTTATCTCTTCGATTTTGCCATAGATGGTGCATTCCTGCTTTACAAACAGGTGTGAATGATCGAAGATTTCCATAATCTTGACTTTCATCCCGTATTTTCGGGGGCATCCCCGTTTCTTTTCTTCGCCTGGAACGGGTTCAAAATAGGCAGCACAATTCTTTTTCGCCCTGATTATCAGTGTGACAAGGGGTTGTCGGATTTCAATTGAGTATATGGAGGCTGCCAGTCTGAAGACACAGGCGCCAGGGAAAAAGGCATCAAGAATGAGAACAGAGGGGATATTGTGTTTTAAGGCAGAATCAATGGTCATATTAATGATCCCCGTACTTAGAACAGGTTGTTTTTCCTCACTTTTATTCTTCTGACCGATATGTACTGCTCCCTGATGGATATTCAACTGCAAAGGAATGCAGAACGGAGATTTGAATGAACCGATCAGCAGCCCGATGGCGCCCCAGCAGTGTCCTCTGAAATATGAAGGTTTGCTCTGTGTTTCTGAATTTTGGTGCAGAGTGACTAAACCGGCCATGCGCCGCCCGTCTTTGGGAATGTACATGTGATCCCCAAGAATGACTGCACGTCCCTGAACCATAACGGCTTCATTTTGTGAAAGAACAAAAACGATCCATTGGAAAAGAAGCATTTCAGATGACCATATCGAATAACGGAAAAAGTAGAGAAGGGCATTATAGGCTTTTTCTCCGAATCCCCAAAAACGGCAGAAGGAGGTAACCCCCGTGACTTCATCTGTACCGATAAAACCGAGTACAACTATGCAGAACATTAACCAGGTACTCCGATGAGAGAAAATCTTTTTAAAGATTTTCAATGATTCGATAACATAATTCAGCATTATTACCTCCTATGGTCTTACTATAGGAGATACTGCTAAATTAAGCAAAAAATTTATGACTCACGAGTAATTGATGAAACAACTAAAAATCGTCTTATAGTTGAAGATGCTAAAAGTGCTGAAATAATTAAGCCATTCTTGGCAGGAAGAGACATAAAACGTTATCAATTGCCTGAATCTGACAAGTATCTCATTTTT
>JBFZEZ010000522.1:0-8697 GCA_041306585.1 Spirochaetota bacterium
ATTCCGTACCGTCCTCACGATCCCCTCAAGGTAAGAGGCTCTCTCCTTTGCATTCTTTTCGTTCAATTTGGTATCGCGGTTCAACTCTTCGAGGTTTCTCCTCATATTGTTGATCATGTCAGCAAGCCCCAGCGAAAGAAGCACGACCATGAGTGAAGAACCGACCTGAACGCTCCAGTTGGTGAATATGCTTGCGGAGATCAGACCGAATGTTTTAAACACATAAATAGCAATACCGGCCAGGAGCCCGACGAAGCCAAGCAGAAAAAAACGTGCTGACCTGGATCCTTTAAATGAAAGGATCGCGGAAAGGGGTATTAACACAAAAGAAAAAAACCCGGAATTGACCGACGTCAGTTTAATGCTCAGCTTGTAATTTCCCGTAAGAGAGAATAATGCCAGCAGAAAGCTCGGAAGAAGAACAAGACCGATGATGGCTTTATCAAACCGTTTGTAACGCTCCCCTGTATTCATATACCCCCTGGAGAAGAGACCGCCGAAGAAAGCAATCATGGCCATAAAAAAAGGGAGGCAGTTGTTGGCCCACCAGATACGAGTCGGCCACAGGTATTGGAAGGCCAGTCCATTTAAAGTCAGCTGAAACAGAATCCAGAACGATATAAATCCGACATAGTAGATGTAGCTCGTGTCACGGATCGAAAAGAAAAGAAACAGATTATAAAGAACCATAATCCCCATAAGTCCGTAATAGATCCATAACAGGGGGAGCTCGTTGAACACATTGTCGAAATAGGCCTTTATCGACCATGCGAATACCGTAAAATTGACTGAACTTGTAGTCAATATCCGCATATAATATGTATTTTCCCCGGGAATTGCTTCGAGGGAAAAAACAAAATTTCTGTCCTTAATGTCTCTTGAGTCATAGGGGAGATGATCACCGGTTTCTTTGACAGAATAGCCATTTTTATTATCAGGAATATATAAACGTATTGAATCAATCATTGGATAATTGATCTCGAAAAGCCAATTTACAACTTTTTTTTCGGGATTCAAAACATTAAATCTAAACCAGTATGCGTCAGGGGAAAAACCGAAGTTAAAATCATTTTTTTCAGTTGATGACCACTCCATCCCCCCTTTCAATATATCATTTATTGTCAGCAATTTACCGGGGTCCCGGCAATAATCGATCTTCTGGGTAATCACGGCCTTTTTTAAATTAGAATCGACAATAATTTCACCGGGGAAAGCAATCCCCTTGAGGGTGAAAATTAAGATTATAAAAATTAATTTTTTCATGGATCCTACACATGTGTTTTATGTTATATTATATCCATAAATTTCACAATTTGTCAAATATAATTTTTAAGTAATATTTTACAATGCTTGATATACGTTAGCAAGTTCGGGAATTGATTTTTCCAGCTCGGAATCAAGCGCCGGAGCCAGCACCCTCGCCCGCACTATGCGGGAGAGGGTGCCTGAGGGATAGCAATGATGGGTTTTTCGTGATCTTGTTTTACTTCACCATTTCAATCACGCTGTCAAGCTTTAGGCGTTTCAGCTCATCCTTCCCGTTTTTCCACGCGTCCCATGCCGGGAAACCCGTTGAGAGTGAGTTCGGATTGCCGGTACGAGCGAAGGAGGAGATGTATGAAATCATTGCCTTGGAAAGGTCTCGGCATTCCTCCCTGTTCGCGTTTGACCAGGCAATCCTGCACATGCTATCCGGATCATCCTGGAAGTTGCCGAGCATGAACGGTATTTCCATCATATGAGAGGCCCCCGTAAGAAAATCCATGGGCGCCGGGAGATTGTTCCATGTAAAATAATAGGTATAGATGTCCTGATGAGCGCTTATAGCTGTTGACAATGGGTCGACCGTTTGCTGCTTCCAGATGAGGTCGCCCCCCTGGTTTCCTATGAGGGAGTACAGCGGCTGCCATACCGGGGGGATGATATCATTAAGGCCGAATCCCGGGTCCTCAGGGTTGAAATCACGGAACAGACGGCAGACTTCCCGCTCATCAAGGCCCGAGTACATCCCCATTGCAAACTCAAAAATTCTCGCTTCTTCGCTGTTGCTCCCGATGATCACCGGCACCTTGTTATATTCACCCCGGGCGAATATTTTTTTGAAATCATCCGGTATAACCGTACCATCACTGAACCGGCTTCCAGCAAGGGCGCTTTCCAGGAGAAGGCCAATCCCGTTAAGGCCGATAACATCGACTGTCGCCAGTTGCTGAATTATATCATACGGGTCTTTTGAACGAAGATACTTCGCGCTCCATGCGGCCCCCTTAAACGCAAGTACGAGTTCCGCTCCCAGGACATTCAGGGCAAGCTTGTCCTTTAGCATAAGTTTGATGAGAATTTCATGGGCGACTGCGCGCGCCGCTTTAAAGTCTGACGCGGCATCGTATGATGCTGCGCTCTGGACTATGGCACGATGAAACAGCCCCTTTGCAAGCGGGGAGCCCAGCAGGGAGATAACATTGAACCCACCTGCCGATTCCCCGGCAATAGTCACGTTACCTGCGTCTCCGCCAAATGCGGTGATATTGGTCTTCACCCATTGCAGGGCCTTAATAATATCGAGGATGCCATAATTACCGGAATCGTCAAGTGCGTCTCCAGTTTCCATTGCCTTATGCGAAAACCAGCCGAAGGGCCCCAGGCGATAATTCAGGGTTACAACGACCATGTTTCCTTGAGCGGAAAGATTGGCCCCGTGGTACAGGGTCATTTTGGATGAACCGACCGAATTGAGGCCGCCATGAATAAAAAAATACACGGGCAATTTTTTCTCACTGTTTTTCGGCCGCCATACATTAAGATAAAGACAGTCTTCACTACCAACCGGCTGGCCGTATTTTTCATAATCCATATCAAGAAGCATCCCGGCTTTTTGCACACAATCGCTGCAGAAAGTGTCAGCATCGCGGACCGATAACCACGGGAGATGATCGCGCGGGGCCTTCCATCGCAGGTCGCCGACTGGCGCTGCCGCATAGGGTATGCCTAGCCAGGCGTTCGTGTCTGCGTCCCACTCGACGCCGCGGACCAGGCCCTTGTTCGTGAGGCGAACCCTATTTATTCCCCATGAATCGGGAAGTATTGACCGGGCGGTGTCGGATATTACGTATTGATCTGAAGATTCGAGGATGCCTGTCTCATCAAGGCAACCAGCTGGAAAAGAAAAAATAATTGATATTAGAATGAGTCTGAAAACATGAAGAAAAGAAGATCTTATCATATCAAACCCCCAACTTAATTTTTAATACTTATAAAAACTACATAAATATTTTTTTGTCAACTATAATGAAAAAATATGATCATTAATTTTAATTTGTGTAAGACAGATTTGTCTGGATTTTTTTTAGTTTATTTAATTTTTTTTTCATTCTGTATTGTTTTACAGAACAATTTATTATATATTTATAATATTGAAATCCTAACCAATACTTGTAATAATTCACCGATACACCAAGGTGATCAAAGGAGATTAAAGAGCTTATTATGAAAACACAAAATAATATTAGTCTACGAATATTTTTAACCCTGTTAATTTCTATTTTCGGGGGCATTGCCGTTTCATACGCCGACACGATACTGATGGCCAACAAAACCTTCATGACCGGCAAAATCATCAAGGCCACCCCGGAAGGATATGAATTTGCCAATGCGAGGGGCACATTTCTTGTGAAAAAAAAATTTATCGTTAAGATTTACAAGACCAATTTTTTCGAGGAAGACATTCAAATACAGAAAAAACAAAAAAAGAACGTTAATGAAAACGCCATCGAGAAAAACTATATTGCCGGTGTAAAAGTCAAGGAAAGCAAGGACCAGAATAACACCAATGATGAGAATGTTATAGCAGACGAAAAAAACATGAAGAATAAGAAACTCCTTCAATGGTACTACGGCCGCATCGTAATATCAGGATCATATTTCAGTACATTCATGTCAGACTTCGCTAAACAATACAAAAACATTGATCAAGTTCTCCCGACCGGGTTCGCAGCGGAGCTGGCCTATGAGCAGGGATTTGAAAAAAAGAAAGCAAAAAAGAACAACATGGGAATCCCCGCGTTACGGATCGCATTTGGCTACATCAATTTTTCAAATGAGATTAAAAATGAACCAAAATTTGAAATATCCGGTTATACAGCCCAAGCTGGCCTTATGTGGGCCCTCCCCTCTTTATTGAACCCAAAGGGATGCTTTACCATCGGAGCAATGAGCGGATTGAGTTTCATCGACATCGTCAACAGAAGCGGGATAGAGGATAAAAAAGCATGGTGCTTCACCCCAGCGGTTACCGCATTTTTTGGATATGAATATTATTTCAAAGTCGTCTCCCTTGTGGTCCAGATACGCTATTCATTCCTGTACGACGTCGGCGTAGCATTTCATGGATTAGGCGGGACTGTCGGGGTGGCGTTTAAACTCTGGTAAAAGATATTTTCGGAATCAGCCGTTCCCCCGCGATATCCCCAACAGTGTGATGTCATCATTCCTGTTGAATTTATCGCCATAACGACCGGTGAAAGCATGCAGGCGGGAGAATAGATCATCCGCTATATTCTCAACCGTGTCGCCCCGGTGTTCGTTGATACATTCATACATTCTCGACTCGCAAAACTGCACAAAGTCATCGTTGGTCTCTTCGAAAATGCCGTCAGTATATAACAGGAGCTTGTCGTTTTCGCCAAAGTCTTGTTCCTTCACAGTATATGTGTTCCCGTACACGATGCCGACGATACGCCCTGTTTTGGAAAGATGCACGGTCTCATTATCTGTGATGAGGAGCTGGTCGGGGTGCCCGGCAGAAGAATATATCAGCTTATTATTAACAAGATCAATATCTATGACAATGCAGGTAAAAAAAATCAGAAGCTTTTCATAATATCGGAGAAATTCATTATTCAACACCTCCAGAAGGATGGATGGATTCATGATGTTCTGTTTAAGCTTGTCGTACTCGCTTTTGATGAGCATGGTTGCAAGGGCAGCCTGTATCCCATGCCCCGTGGCATCAGCCAAAAATATCCGGAAATAATTGCACCTCAATTCGGTCACATCGTATAAATCACCCCCGATCTCGTTCATGGGATAATACTTAATATAAAAACTCAGGCCTCTGATAGTCTCAAACTCCTTTGAGAGAAATTTCTCCTGTATCCCCTTGGCAACCTTGAGGTCCTGTTGGATTGCCTGAAGGGCATTGTTGAGCTCCCATGTCCTTTCCTGGATTTTGATCTCAAGGTCCTTATACAGTAATGCATTTTCCATCGCAAGGGCAACCTGGTTGGCCAGAGTAGTCAGGACGTTTATATCATCCTTGGTATACACCTGATGCCCACGGGTACGCGATAAAGCTATGAAACCCAAAAGTTTTCCCTGGCTGATATTCGGCAGGATAATAGCCGCACCGAGGGCGCGCATCTCTTCTTTTACAGCATTGATGTCGACACCGCCAATATGGTTCAGCTTCTCGAGATTTTCGTAAAGTACATTCTCCTCGATTTCGATCAGAAGCTGTACGATAGGATGCCCTTTATCGAAGGCCCTGTTCGTCTGTGTTCGCCGTTCAGTACCCCGCATTGCAACAAGCTCATAGATATCCTTTTCAGGATTGAATATGAACAGGCGGACGTGGTTGATGCGGATATCATTTGAAAGGACGTTCGCAACGCGGGCCTGAAGCTGTTTCGGGTCGCGAAAGCGGATCATATCATTTGACGCATACCTGAGATACGAATTGTAAATCCGCTGTTTCTTCAGGTATTGCCCCTCCGCTTTCTGATGGAGACTTTGATAGATCATCTGCGCGATATAGCTCAGGATTCCTCCAGCGATAAAAAAACCGATCCACCAATGCTTGCCGAATATTTCTTCAAATGCAGTATCTCCATATACTGCAAGGAAGATGGGGACAGTGAAAATTCCAAAATATACAGCGGAAAATATGGTTCCCCGCCTGATGACGACTCGAATATCCATGAGCTGGTGTTTGATTACCGAATATGCGAACATAATAATATATATCAATATTAAGAAAAAACCAAAAGGGGGAACAGGTATGTCATAACATATTAAAAAGTTAACTGATCCCCCTATAAACGCGATAATTGATCCGACGATGATATATCGGACCTGATTAAGATTATTATCAGACAGATATTTATAATGTTTATATATCAAATAAAACGAATATAAAAAACAAATATGATGGATTATCAAGTAGATATGAAAAACAATGCCTGGAACAAGTATGAACGCAAAATCCAACTTCGGCTCAACCCTGACAATTGTATAAGGCGTGAATGTGAACAGGGCAAGGATTATGCTGATGCAATAAGAGATGAAAATTTCCTTTTTCTTTTTTTCAGCCAATCCAAGAAATGAAATGATAAAATGCAAAAAAGCGGATGGAATAAAAAAAAGTGCGAAACCCAAAAATTGCGCCCCGAGCAAGGCATTGGCTTGCTCATTTGACATGAGCATGAATAAAAAGGAGAAACCCCAAAGCGAAAGAAAAAATGTCAGGGTGCAAAACGCCTTGTCAATAGAACGCCGTTTATTTTGTATAAGGACATAGACACACAGGGAAATGCTAACTCCCCCATTTATAAAAGAGCATAATAAATATGGCCAAATCTTGTTCATGAGCGATGAATAGTATTCTTCCTGTTTGCATTATAAAAATTAGGACAAAATTATATTTCTGCACTTAATTTGCAATATTTATTTGTATAAAAGTACAATTTTGAATAATTTTTTATAATTACATCAAAGCGATCTAAACTTCGAGAGACATCACTCTCGTCCTTTCTGTAATACTTTCCTGGATAACAATTTTACTTTTTTACTTTTTTTCCGAGGAAATGAAAGTTCGATAACATCTTCGATGCTGTCGACAAGTCGAAACATGAGGCCTTTCTTTATATAATTGGGGATATCATCGAGGTCTTTTTTATTTTCCTTCGGTACAATAATCTCCCTCATCCCGGCTTTTTTTGCTGCTATGACTTTCTCTTTCAGGCCGCCGATTGGGAGGACCCTCCCTGCGAGGGTGAGTTCACCTGTCATCGCAAGGTGCTGTTTCAGAATTTTATCAGTTACCATGGAATACATCGCCACTGCCATGGTTATTCCGGCAGAAGGACCGTCCTTCGGGGTCGCTCCTGCAGGGACATGCAGGTGGACCAGATTATCTGCAAAAAAAGTACGGGCGTTAATATCGCCGCGCACGAAATATTGTATATAACTGTAGGCAATATTCGCTGATTCGCTCATGACCTCGCCAAGTTGGCCGGTCAGTTTAAGCCCTGACTTTTTTGTCACTATTCCAATCGATTCGACAAGAAGGGTCTCTCCCCCAAGCGGGGTCCATGCCAGGCCGACGGCAATCCCTGGCTTGGTTATCGTTATATTTTCATCCTCGGAAAATATTTCAGTACCCAGATATTCCCTGATCTTTACCCTTTCGAGGGGCATTTCAGGGAGCTTTTTCTTTTTTGCAGTAAGGGTTGCAATATTTCTGCATATTCGTTCAATCTGACGCTCCAAGCCGCGCACACCGGCTTCCCGCGCCCATCCATTGATAATGTTGAGAAACCCGTTTTTATCTATCCTTATTTTGTTCTTTTCAAGCCCGTGCTGTTTGAGCTGTTTCGGAAGGAGATAGCGTTTCGCAATCTCATATTTCTCCATCGAGATATATCCTGAAAGCCGTATGACCTCCATACGGTCGAGGAGGACCGACGGAATAGTGTCAAGGGTATTTGCAGTGGTTATAAACAGGACGTCTGAAAGATCAAAGGGCACATCAAGATAGTAATCCCTGAATTCGACGTTCTGCTCGGGATCAAGCACCTCGAGGAGGGCCGATGCCGGGTCCCCCTGAAAACTCTGCCCGAGTTTATCTATCTCGTCGAGCATGAAAACCGGATTCTTTGATTTGCAGATCTTAAGCCCCTGGATTATCTTCCCCGGCATGGCGCCGATATAGGTTTTACGGTGGCCCTTGATCTCCGCCTCATCCCGCATCCCTCCAAGGGAAAGCCTGAAAAACTTGCGGCTCAGGGAGCGTGCTATCGATTTGCCGAGGGATGTTTTGCCCACACCGGGGGGGCCTACAAGGCATATTATGGATCCCTTGGAATCCGGCTTGAGCTTTTTTACGGCAAGGAATTCAAGTATCCTTTTTTTTACATCCTCGAGGCCGTAGTGATCGTGTTTCAATATCCGCTCAGCCCTATCGAGGTCAATGGTATCCTCGGTCTTTTTGTTCCATGGCAGCGATAAAATGATATCAATATAATTTTTTGTGACGGTATATTCCGATGATGACGGTTCCATGTAGAGGATCTTTTCAATCTCTTCCATCACCTTGTCTTTCACTTCTCCTGAGAGCTCCAGCGCCTCGGCCTTCTTCTTCATCTCGTTTATCTCGACCATGCGTTCGTCTTCTTCCATGCCGAGTTCGCCCTTTATCGCCTTGAGCTGTTCACGCAGAAAATACTCCCGCTGCTGCTTATCGATCTTTTCGTTGATCTGGTTCTGGATTTTTTTCTGGACTGCCATTACCTCTACTTCTTTATGCAGAAGAGTGAGGACCCGCAGGAGGCGCTTCTTGACATCGAGAATTTCAAGGACCCGCTGATAGTCCCCCTTTTCGATGTTCAGGATGGATGTGACAAAGTCGGCTATCTTCCCGGG
>JBFZEZ010000523.1:0-3194 GCA_041306585.1 Spirochaetota bacterium
CGTTGCATAGGTGAGTATTGCTGTCGGCCCGATCTCTTTTCCGAGCTGATAAAAATAAACGCTGCACGACTTTGCTATTGCCCACTGGAGATCAAGCGTTCCGTGTACATTATAGCAATAAAAATCTGTATCAATATACCCCTTAAGTGTGTATTTACCGGGGCAATAGTAGGTTTTCGAGGGATAGGTCTTCTCTGTTTCAAGACCGGAAAGGGCGGTTATCAGTTTAAAAGTTGAAGCCGGGGGATATTTCGACTGAATTGCCCTGTTTAAAAACGGCCGGTTCTTATCGGATTTGAGGTCCTGGATAATCCGGTAATTGTTTTTCGTTATTATTTCATTCGGGTCGTAGTCAGGTTTACTGACAAGGGATAGAATTTCACCGGTTGCCGGTTTCAGGACAACGACAGCCCCCTTGGCATCTCCCATGGCTTCAAATGCAGTCTTCTGAATCTCGTAATCGACAGTCATGATTACATTATTCCCGGAAGCAGGTTTTTGCCCGACCTCCTCGCCTTCTGTACGGTTCCTGACATCGACAATGCGCCTGATATAACCGTCGGTACCGCGCAATATGTTATCATATTGCTTTTCCAGCCCTGCCTTGCCGATTTTTTGATAGTGTTTATATCCCTGTGTTTTATACTTTTTATATTCTTCTTTGCTGATTGTCCCGATATAACCGATGATATGAGAAAACATGTTGCCGAAATTATAAACCCTGACCGGCGCATCTTCCCAATCAACACTGGGGAAGAGGTCTTGCCGGGATGCAATTCTGACAACTGCTTCAAAACTTACATCTTCCTTTATGACTATCCGTTCCCACGGGTTTTTTTGAGCGAGTTCAATCCTGATATCATCATCCTTAACATTGAGAAGTGTGCTGAGATTATCGATGACTTCAAATAATTTTTTTTTTGTTTTGTACTGGGCGGGAATGATTGAAATATTAAAAGAAGGCCTGTTGGATACAACAACAACTTTACTATCTTTGGTAAGATTCCGGTCATAAATCTCGCCGCGGGACGCTGAAATCGGAATACAATTCTCCATGTTCAGTCTTGATTTAAGCTTATAGTCGCCCCCCTGGACGAACTGAAGATTTACGATTTGGACGAAATGGGCAAAAAAAGCGACAGCGGCAACTGAGATGAAAAAATACATCCGTAACCTGAAGGCTTCCAGCATCCTGGTTTTGAAGGATGTATTGATCATGTTAGAGATACCCCTCCCGGGCCAATTCTGTTTCAAATAACTTATCGAAAATGACAAACAATGCCGGCGCCACCAGGGCATTGTAAAACGCTTCAGGGATTATCACGCTGACAACAGACGCTATAAAGGAATGATGAAATATATAACACAGAAAAAGGGTAATAACCCCCTTAATCAGTGATGTCACGAAGAGGAGTAAGGAGACCGTAAGCAGATTGCTTTTAAAAACAGACCTCCCGAACATACCGACAAGAAAACCCAGCGCTACCTTTGGAAACGTAAGCAGGCCAAGGGGAGCATTCGACACGGCATCATGCAAAAGGCCGCTTGCAAAACCAACCACTTCTCCATAGAAGGAACCGAAGCTATATGACAGATATACGATTGTGATGAACATGAGGTCCGGCTTCACTCCGGCAATGCTGATCACATTAAATGACGAATGCCCCTGTACGAGGAGAGAGACCAGAATAAGGGCCGCAGTAATCAAATACGTATATATCATTTTTCCTCCTCGATAAGTTGAGTCAACTCCTTGTCAGGTACTTTTTTAATTATAAAAACCTCTTCGAGAAGATTAAAATCTATTTTCGAAGCAACAATCACCCGAAGGTGGGCACTCGATTCAAGAATCTCGGATTTCAAAACCTTACCGATTACCAGGCCGGCCGGGAAAACACCCCCCTGCCCCGAGGTCACAACAAGGTCTCCGGTATTGACTGTTGCCGCCCTGCTCAGGTAGTCCATTACACACAGGTTCGAGTTCACTGAAAGGCCGAATAACAAACCTGGAAACCTCGTCTCCTGAAGCTGAGCGCCGATTTTCAAATCAGGGGAGATAATTGGAAGAATCCGAGAAATCCCTCTTCGGACCTCGACAATTTTGCCAACTACCGCCTTTTGCGCATCATGATAGGCAATTACCGGCATGTTTTCCTTGACGCCGTCAGATTCCCCACGATCAATAATGATTGTCCTGAACCAATTGTCCGGATCTTTTGATATAATAGTAGCTGGTATGGAATCGTATGCGATCAAATCCTTTGATCCGAGAAGGGAATGAAGACGCTTATTCTCTTTTTTTAATTCAGACAATTCTTCAGCTATGGATTCATATACCTGAAGCTTCTTCCTTGTCAGCTTCAACTCATCACGCACATCGCTTAATTCGGTGAAACCAGCCCATAAGCGGGCAACCCCTCCCTGGAGACCATCGTAGCCTTTCTGAAACGGCATTACAATGAAACTGAGAATTCCCTCTACGCTCAGGGTAAATGTGCTTGCCTGAATGGAGAGTGAAATAATGCAGAACAGTGTACATGAAATAAAGGCCATAACCGTTCTATGTCGTATTAAAAATTCCACTTTTATATATTACTTTAGATTTGCACGGTATAAGTTTTTCAATTCCTCAAGGAATTTCCCTGCACCGAGTACGACGCATGTCAGTGGATTTTCTGCAATTATCACCGGAACACCCGTCTCTTTACTGATGTATTTATCAAGCCCCTTAAGCAGGGAGCCCCCGCCGGTCATAACAATCCCCCTCTCAACAATGTCCGCTGCGAGTTCCGGAGGAGTCTTTTCCAATGCATGCTTGACTGCATCAAGTATCTGGTCAACCGGCTCTTTCAGTGCTTTGCGAATTTCAACGGAATCAATTTCGAGCGTCCGCGGCAGGCCGGATATGGCATCACGTCCTTTAAGTTCCATCATCTCAACCTTCTTTTCAGGGAAAGCGTTGCCGATTCTGAACTTAACCTCCTCTGACATCCGTTCGCCGATGACGAGGTTATACTGGGTCCTCATATATTTTATGATAGCTTCATCGAATTCATCTCCCGCTATCCTGATCGAATCCGCAATTACCATACCCCCAAGCGAGATTACTGCGATCTCAGTTGTCCCCCCCCCGATGTCAACAACCATATGACCTGCTGGCTCATGGATAGGAATATTAGCGCCTATTGCCGCAG
>JBFZEZ010000524.1:0-5574 GCA_041306585.1 Spirochaetota bacterium
CTTCCATACGTATTAATATTAACGCGTTCCAAAACCCGCTCGTGACAACGCAGGGGTTTTTGACGTGCCATTAATAACAATTGGAGGATATGATGAACAAAGAAATCAAAACTCTCACGGAAAAATTTATTCGGGCCGCTGAGAAATCCCATTTCTGCCTTAAAAGGAAAAAATTAGAGAAGTCATTCGATGCGAGGGAGGATGCTGAGAGGATTTTTTACAAAATTTCCGATTTGGGGAGTGAAGGGATGCTTGCCATAATCAGAATAGCGGAAGGAAACAGTTATCCAGCCGCAATTCTCTCCTGTATTCTGGCATATCGGATGATACCGAATCGCTGTGTAGCAAACTTAAAGAGAATCATCGATAAAAATGATCCGGCGTTCAGTTTTATAGCAAATTGGACACTTGATATATTAGAGACCGATTATGGCAGTGCTTCGGGGGTCAGAGAATTGGTAATCGAGGCCGCCCGGGCCGGTGACGCACGCCGGGGTTGAGACGAATTCCAAGGCCATGCAGAGCACATCAAAACGAACATTAAACACTAACCAAAAATCAGCTTGATGACTATTCCAAGGGCCAGGGAAAGCCCGACAACGCCTGCGGTTATCGTCCCAACCTCAAGGAGGGCCCTCCGATAAAGCAGGTTTTTCACAACCGACATGAAAAATGTAAAGACTGAGACAATGACAATAACAGCCCCAAGTGCGGCAGCCAGTGCATGATAGTGATTATCAAAAAAGAAATACGGGCTCACTATTGAAGTAACGACGAATGTGTAAACGATACCGGTGTAAAGGGCTGCCTTGAGTGCTTCCCTGTTGTCATCGGCTTCTGATTTCTGCGAGAGGTATTCCGAAGCGATCATGGCCAGTGTTGCGGCAAGTCCGCTGATGAGAGCCGTTTTTCCGACAAGTAGTGCATTGGAAAGGGCGAACGTGAGGCCGACAGCAATACCTGTTATTTCCTGAATGGAATTGTTTATGGCCAGGACCATTGAGCCCATGTGGGTTATAATGCCCTCTTCAATTTGCGACACCAGGGCTTCCTCGTGTTTCACTTCCTCGCTGATGATCTTTTTTATACCGGGGAATCTGTCTTCGATTTTCTCATAATTTTGCTCGGCCCGGTCTTCACCGTTGCTCATCATTTTCATGATAAACGTTATACCGAATATAAGTGAAACAAAGCGATAAAAATAAATTTTCAGATAGCCGGGGCGGGTTTCCTGACCGGTAATTTTTTTGAAGTAGTTATAATGCCTGAGCTCATCCTGGGAAATTTTACGCAGGATTTCCGCGTTCCTGCCTTTAAACCTTCCGGCAAGTGCTCCGTATAGGATGTGTTCGGTGATTTCATTTTTCTGATATGTAAGAATTTTTTTTACTGCTTCTTCCATTGCTTCCTCATCCTGCATATCGCAGCGTATCTCTGTCACTGCCGGTTTCAATTCATAAAAATATATTGAGCCCGATTAGATTTATATTTCATTTAAGGGATGTCAAGACCTTTTCACCGCGTATACCCTGCAAAAGCGTAAGAAGGATTATGGTGATTATGCGGAATTTCACATTTTATGATTGATTTTTTTTGGGTCTTCGATTTTAGATGTGTTAAATAGTCAGTTGGATATGCCTAATAGTCACTCAGATATACTTATCAGTAATATATGACAGCCTGCTAGGATACTTTATCCCTTTAAAAAAAATAGAAGACCGGAGAGTACAAGATGTTGCAGGAAAGAACAGTCAAACTTAGAAACATGATCGCTTACGGCATGGGCGATATCTACGGTGGAGGCTCCTTTATCATCATAAGCCTTCTGTTTATGTATTTTCTTACAGACACAGTCGGGCTGCCCGGCGTTCTGGCAGGCGCGGTCATGCTCCCCGGTAAGGTTTGGGACGCGATCTCAGATCCGATGATGGGTTATCTTTCAGACAATATGAAATCCCGATTCGGCCGCAGAAGAGTCTTTTTCCTCTGGGGCATTGTTCCCATTGCAGTATCATATATTCTGATGTGGATAACAGTCCGCTTTGACAGTACCTATATAACTTTTATCTACTATGCCTTTACCTTTATACTATTCAGGACTGCATTTACCATGGTTATGATTCCCTACTCAGCCCTTAACGCTGAGATGACCACAGACTATAAGGTGAGGATGCGGATGTCGGGGGTAAGAATGATCTTCTCTCAGGGCTCATCCCTTATCTGCGCTGTAATACCTAAACTGATAATGAACCGCTTCTTCGCAGACAGTCCTGAACAGGGATACCTTGTTATATCTATAATCTTCGGAATATTCTTTGCACTTCCATGGTTTATTGTTTTTGCCGGCACATGGGAACTGCCCTCAGTGAAAAAACCTGAAAGCGCTTCAATGTTCGGTTTTTTTAAAAATATCAGAACCCTCTTTATCAGCAGAACATTTAAGATTCACATGGGAATGTATATCTTCTCATATGCGGCAATGGATATTTTCATGACCGTTTTCATCTACTATCTGACCCACTATCTGGGGAGGCCTGGACTCTTTACATCTGCCGTGTTCTTTATGCTTCTGACCCAGGTATCTGTTAATCCGTTTTATGTTTTTCTGGCCAATAAAAAAGGGAAAGGATTCTCGTACAGATTCGGCCTCGCCATCTGGGGAACAGCCATGCTTGTCACTTTGTTAATTAATCCCGAGATATCTGATCTGACGATCCTTCTTATCTCTACGCTTATCGGTTCAGGGATGTCCGCAGGAACTATGATTCCCTGGGCAATCCTCCCCTCTGCTACTGATGTTGACGAGTTGATCACAGCTGATCAAAGGGCCGGGACATACGCAGGAGCTATGACCTTTCTTCGGAAGATAATCAATGCTCTCACAATATTTATATTCGGAGTTCTCCTTGATGTTATCGGATACCTGAGACCTATCAGGGAGAAAGTCGGGGGGGTTACAAAGGTTATTGAGCAGACTCAGACAGCAGATACCCTGTTCTGGTTGAAGATGATCTTCTCTTTCGCCCCTTTTGTTCTTATCGTAATCGGATTTATCATTGCACTGAAATTCAAAATAACCCCTTCAACCCACGAAGTGCTGGTGGCTGAGATCCGTCGTCTTAAAGAGGGAGGAAGCAAGAGGGATGTATCCCCTGAAACAAAAAAAGTATGCGAGGAACTGACAGGTCTCAGCTATGACAAACTTTATATGAGACAGTAGGAGAACTGGCCCTTCTGCATCTTCTTAATATCATTTATTTTGACCAGGGCTGTCATCACTGGGTTCTTCAAACTCATGGCTCATCCGGATTTTTATATCCGGGTGTTCTTTGGAAAACATGACCAGTGCCTCCAGGGTATATTTCCGCAACAACAGGAAGCTCGTTTCAAATATTCTTGAAGGGGGCTTCAGAGAATACAAAGCTTTTTGACGCTGCTGATTGTATCGCTGAACTTACACAGCACATCCCCCCTCTGCGCATGCGTCTGGTCCGTTATTACTTGTACTGAGCGAAATTACCCAAGCCTTCTTTGATTGCACAAGACGAATAAACCCATCTTAAATCACGTCCGTCCCCTTCTTGATCAGCCAGAGCTTTCCGATGTTATTGTAGAATTCCTCAATGGGGAGCTTCGTCTCGAGCACACAGTTGAAAAAATTATATTTTGAAAGGTCGCGGTCGATTATGCTCTCCCTCATTTCGTCGAAGAGGCACGTCCCCGGCATGGGGGTGAGTATCGTATAACCGGCGAATGATACGCGGTGGGACCCGGCGTAATCGGCAAGGGCGGCGAAGTCACGATCGTCGTAGTCGGGGGGCACCACGTAGTTGCCGCGCACAAGGATGCCGTTATCATGGAAGATCGTGATGGCGTCTTCAATGAGTTTTGCCGGCGCCTCCTTTTTGTATTTTTTCAATTCCTCCTCGCGGAACGACTCGAACCCGCAGATAACGACCTTGAGTCCGGCGCGCGCGAGTTTTGCGATGAGGCGCGGGTTTGCTGCGGCAGTGTCAAAGCGGATGTCCATGATGTAGGTTTTTTGGATTCCCTCGGCAATGATCATGTCAAAGAGCGAGTCGATGAATTGTATGTTGACGATCGTGTTCGCGTCCGCAAACCTCACGACCCCGTACTCATCGATCATCCCAAGTTCGCTGACGATGCTCGCGGCGTCGCGCTGGTAAAATTTCCCGCCGTACTGGGGCCATATCGAACAGAACGAACAGCGGTAAGGGCACCCGAGGGAGGTGAACACGTAGGTGCTCGCATGGGGGGAGTCGCCCACCCGGTAGGTCGGGAGCCAGCGGCGTATGAGGGAGCGGTCGGGGAAGAGGGTGGTGTCAAGCGCAGCATTCCATTCGCACGCAGTTCCCCCGGTCATCGTCAAATGCCCGTTAAGACGAACCATGATGCCGCCGATGTGATCAAACCCGGAACGTTTTTCAACCGCGCGTATAATTTCCCTGAACGCCATGGCGCTCTGACCCGGACACAGAACGTCAACCGCGGGACGGTTGAAATCATGCGGGCAGAGTGTCGCATGCAGTCCCCCCGCCACGGTAAGTATCCGGGGATTATATTTTTTGACGGCGTTGAATGTTTCCATCCCCGCTTCGAATTCAGACGCGATGAATGTAACCCCGACGATATCAGGCTGTAACCTTTCGCAATAATCAAACACGAGGTCCCTGATGGGCGGCGCGCCGGGATCGAGATCGTATTCACCTTTCATATCCAATATCGTAACATCGTGATCGTTCACCGCTGCCGCTACGATAAGGAGTCCCAGGGGGGGGCCGATCAGTTTTTTATGGATGTACCGTTTCGCCTCTTCCGGGGCATGGTCGAGGATTGCGTTATGCGGCGAGCGGGGCGGATTAATAAGGAGTATTTTCATGTGTTCAGCCTGACAGCCTTTTCAAGTTTTGCGATGGTGATAATTTCAAAATCCCCGTCGATGAATTTTCCCATGCGCTCGAGGCTCCTCCCCGGGCCGCATTCGAGGAAGAGCGTGACGCCGTTTCTGATCATTGCTTCCATTGTCTTCATCCAGTTGATGGGGGTGTTGATGTTGCTCACCAGATCATTCACAAGGTCGTCAGAAGTGCGCATTATGCGTTGGTCTATTGTTGAAATGAGCGGGTGATCAGGGGCTTTCGGGGTATGAATGCCGAGATATTCCCGGAAGGCGCGGGCCGCGACATCCATGCGCCGTGAATGGTACGCGACTTTCATCTGCAATATTTTCGCGTTCAGCGCCCCCTCCTGCCGCGCGGCCCCCACTGTTTTTTCAACATCCTCTCGAGTTCCGGCTATGATCATATTGTGGCGGTTGTTGACATTGATGATCTCGACCGCCGGCGCGTTCCCGGCGATGACTGAAGCGAGGTCGTCATAGGTAAGCCCGGCGATGACACCCATAGTTAGATCATACCCGGATGCATCTTTTTGTATGCATTCATAGGCCTTCTTTATGAGTGCCAGCCCCTCCTCAAAGGAGACGGCGCCCGTGTGATAGAGGGCGGCATACAAACCCATGCTGTATCCGGCGCAGCAATTGAGCGGTCGGAT
>JBFZEZ010000525.1:0-2525 GCA_041306585.1 Spirochaetota bacterium
CTTCCGATCTCTTCCCGGAGTCGGAGCATTCGCATATGGAATGAAAAATCTCCGTGAAGAATTAGTTTATCCGCAGATTTGATCTCAGCTGGCGTATGAGAAATAGATACGGATTCTTTGCAACATTCCAATACCGCTCGCTGAATGGATCCTAAATTGCCCAACCCATAATCAATAATTACAACCCGCATTGATACTCTCGTTACTTTTTATAAAATGTATTATTTAAAAAAAATTTCTTGGTGTTATTGTCTCCTTTAAAAATGAATTTTCCAGACATCTGTCTTGATAAGATATGCACCATTATTATAACAGTTCCTCTTCAGCATATCGTACTTTCGTTAAGTTTCCCCGGTTATCCTTGACAAGATTTCCCTTTGAATCTTTAAGGAACAGTTTTTTATTTGTGAACTTATCACAAATCTGAATAAACTCGTCAAGAGAAATATCAAGGGGATGAAGGATATCTTCAAGAGATTTCCCAAGATACGTCCAGGGGAATTTGCCGTCATGGAGTCGGACAATATCGCAGCCATCCTCCCGCGAAAGTCGTCCCCTCCTAATATGTAATGAGGTAATATCCGAGGTACGACCAAATCCGAATTTCAGGAATTTAAAATAATCATGGATCCCCGTCTGGTAGTTGTCAAGATTTTCATAATTTACGCACGAACCCTCCACTGTTGTCTGGAGGGTGGTAAAACCATGTGCCTGGGCAATAAGTGCATTTGAATAACCATCCCACGGAAGGAAATATCCAAGGAATATTCCTGTCACTCCGACAGCATTTAACTCTTTATCTGATGGATAGGAATATGGGATCATGTGTTTTTCTTCAATCCTATCCATTCCAATCATATCACTGACGCGCAATCCAAGGAGTCCGCCAAACTCTTCAAGCCATCTTCTTGTGAGGATATTATTTTCGCTCGCGGTGGCAGGACCTCCATATTCATTCTGGGAATTTTCACCCCAGATTACCAAGGGGATCTTATATTCCACAGCTACACGGATCGGGATCGTAAAAATACCAACATGCTCTGGCCAGGAGATATCCCCCAACTCTTTCAAACCAATCCTGTTTAATTTCCTACGAATTTTCTTATTGGGGGATACTTCGATATAATCAACCCCCAGATTTTTAATGTTTTCAATATTTTTTCGTCCAATATCAGAGAGATCACACGTTGTCGCAGTAACACACAAGGGATTCATACCAAACTGCAACATTTTTATTACCTGAAATGTACTATCTTTTCCGCCGCTCACCGGGATAATACAATCCCAGTTATTTCCATCTTTACAACGGTATTTTTCCAGAATGTGGTTCAATTCATTTTTTCTAGAGATCCAGTCAATATTAAGGCGTTTTTCATAATTACGGCAGGCATTACAGATCCCATCACCATCAAGATACAAGTCAGGTTTAGTGTCGGGCATTACACATCGTTTGCAATAATTTAATGTAGTATTTTTCGGAGTCTCTGATTTTATTTCCATACTTAAACCCTCATCATGTTTGTTTTTTTTCTAACAGGAACCATGAAATATCATCCAATGGAAAATTTGTATCACGGTGATAGACAAATCCATAATCAATTAATTTCAGGGAAAATCGATCAAGCAGTTCTCCTGCAAAATCACGTTTGAACAATTTTTCCGTTTGCCCTCTGTAATTGATTTGTTGGGGAACGGGATTATAATATTCTGCAACACAAATATATTTCTTGCTGGCAGCATACAATTTTTCATATACCTGAAAGAGAACATCAGGATTCATATGAATCAGTACGCCTTTTGTAAAAACGAACTCTCTAGGGTAATCACAGTCAAAATCAAGTATCGACTGGGGATAGATTTTTTTAATATGATACCATTTTTTTAATACAGATACAGCCTTTTCATTGATTTCAATTGCAGATAATTCCGCATCCGGTAGTAATTGTCTGATCGCTATCAAATTGAGACCGATATTTGATCCGAACTCCAACACTGATTGAATATTAGAAGTTTTCGACAAAATTTTTGAAAATAATGCGGTATTTGCAGCAACAATTTGAGTACTCTGGTTACGATCAATATATTCATTGCCAAATGATCCTGCCCAGAATTCTTCCTGGGGGGTCTGAAATTTCATGATATTAACCTCTGAACGACAAATGATAAAAATCCATTTCTGAAAGACAAATTAAATCACAATCATCTTTTTTAAGTCTTCAATACTCAGCCAGACTGTATTTGTATCGCTTGCGTACCTGAAACCTTCTGGCAATTCCTGACCTCCGTTTCCGTCATTCCTCTCCCAAAACTTCAGTTCGGGCTCGATCAGGAAGTAAGTGTCATATTCTTTTGTATGCCGGGCCTCATCTTCTGTGAGAAGAATCTCATGAATTTTCTCTCCAGGCCTGATACCGATTATATCGATCTTTGTATTAGGTGCGATGGCACGTGCCAGATCGCTCACTTTCATACTGGGGATCTTTGGGACAAAAATTTCCCCTCCTGACATCAGCGGAAGACAATTT
>JBFZEZ010000526.1:0-3298 GCA_041306585.1 Spirochaetota bacterium
TGATATGGATCTAATTGAAATTCAAACATGGATTTGAAATTGCTATCCCCATCTTTTATTCTATCGGATGTCATATGATGAAGTGTAAAACTCAAACTTATAGTGGTGCAATTGCTGGAAATATTTCCTATCAATTCGAGATGAAACCGGATGGTGTACATTCAACTGTTATTAACAGTCGACTTCCAATATATCAGGCGTTAGGATTTGATCTTGAAGATAGGCTTGATCTTACAACATATGATTGCAATCGGAATATTCATCACCTCACTGAAAAAATTTCTCAAGATCCAAAAAACTCTGAATATTACCTAAAACGAGGGATATTAAAACGTATTCTTGGCGACGAATTCTCAATTAAGGATTTTAACTTTGCAGTAACACTCGATCCAAAAAATTCTTATCCTCTTTTCCATCGTGGATTATATTATCATAAAAATGATAAAAAACGAGCATTGACCAATTATACAGAGGCCATTGAATTAGATTCCAGTAATTATCTAGCTTATTTATATCGGGGTTCGCTTTATTTGAGATCAGAATATGAAAAATGCATGAAAGACTGGAGGAAAGCTTTCGAATTAAATCAGGATATCAAAAATTTCCTAAGGCATCCTGATATTGAACTTTATACTTACGATGTCAATCTTTTTGGTCCCCCTGCAACCAGCATTTCACTATGGCCCAGCGAATATACATATACAGAAGATGAGCAGATAAAAGTTTTAAATTGGATTGAAGAAAATGATTTAAATTTTGAATTAAAGGACTATTATTTCAATTTTATTTTTTGTTCAACCGGACTTGGTCAGGTTAGAACAATTGAGTGTATACCTCTCGGGCTTAAATTGGATTTAACGGAATATGAGGATTGGTGACAATTAAAATGATGCGGACAATTAACCTCATGGCCGAAGGGGTTTACAGAAATATTATTTTCATAAATATGCAGTAATTATTTTTTAAAGGACATTCTTCATTCAATAGGAGAAAAATAAATTAAAAAATTAAAAAACCTACTTTTCATTTTAGTATTTTTGATCTCTTTAGAATTCCTCTATCACTATAAACCTGAATCCAGGTCCCCTTCGTGAAACCAAAGGTATAAATGTGTCTGCTCTTCCATTAACACGTGTATACCACAGAACGTGAACCCGAATGACAAATATCCTCTATCTTGATGACCGATCGAAACTATCGACATTTATCAGGTTATATCTTGTGAGTTACCCGGACATCAGGGTCGATAGAGTATTTACCGCCAGAACTGCACTCGAAAAACTGGCTAAGAACCGGTATGATGGGGTCCTCTGTACATCGGCGATCGAGGGAATCAATATCATCCGCCCCAGGGTGAATGAGCAGGCTGCTCCCTTCCTCATTATAGGAAGTTATGGTCTGCAGGTCCCCATCCGATCTCCAGGTAAGGTCACAATTGAAGGCGATCATTGTTCACTCGAATTCTCTTTTAAGCCCAAATGCGAGATTAAACCACAGATAGCAGAAATTGTCCGTTATATAATGCAGTTTATGCAAAGCCACAAGGGATCTGCAATGAAAGACCGGGACACTGGTGTGCTGCGTACTATTGTACAGGATATGAAGATCGCATTTGGGGTACTAGTCAATAATTCATTTGAATGGGTAAATTCCGATTGTGCAATGCTACTTGGGTATACCCAACGGGAAATGCGGGGAAAGCATATCCGGGATCTTTTTTTTGAAGAAGAGGATTACCTCCGATTCTGGAAAGAGGCCGGTGGCAGGCGGGACGCAGCCGGTTGGGGGCAGGCAGGGGTTTCCATGCAGGCGAAAGACGGGAGCAGAATCCCCTGTATGGTCAGGCTCCACCGTATTAATCCGTTAAATCCCACAAAAGGCCATATTATCCTTATAGAAGATAGTTCAGAACGGGAAAGACTGGAGAAGACGATCCGGGAAAAAGACAGTACACTGAAACTATCCACGATACGGTACCAGGAGTCCCTTGAAACCATGAATTCCGTCATTATCAAAACCGACCTCGATGGGGAGATCTCACTCTTTAATGAGATGGCCGGACAGGTATTCGGGTATTCACCGGAAGAGATCCTTGGGATGAACATCGTCGGTACGATTGTCCCGCCAGGGTCACGATATGCACGTGAGATGCTTACCCTCCTGAATGATGTTGCATCAGAGACGGGCGGGAATCTTCTCCAAGCTTTTGAAAATACGCGGAAAAACGGTGAAAAGTTCTGGATGGCCTGGGATACCATTCCGCTCCGGGATGCGGAGGACCGGATCACACAGGTCCTGCTGATCGGTCAGGACATCACCGGGCATGATGCAGAAGGGAAACGGGCGATCCGATCAAATCCATGGAAATACCTGGCATTAGACGGAACTGATGTGAACGAAGAAGTGTTTGACCAGGTATTTCATATCTGCATCGAGATCTCCCGGGAAGGGAGAGAATCAAAAAAGATCGGGACCTCCTTCGTCATAGGGGATACCGAACAGGTGATGTTCCATTCGCGCCAGTGTGCTATCAATCCGTTTGGTGGCCTTCCAGAAGACCAGAGAAAAGTGCAGCAGAAGGGCAATAAAGAAAATATAAAAAATTTTGCCCAGCTTGACGGGGCATTTGTTATCAGGGGCGACGGGGTGATCCTCGCCTCATCACGGCACTTCATTGTTGATGCTGATGAAATCGATCTCCCGATGGGATATGGCACTCGACATGCATCGGTTGCCGGTATCACTAAAAAGACCAAATCCGTAGGCATAGTAGTCTCTGAAAGCGGGGGCAAAATAACCGTTTTCAGGCAGGGAAAGATCGTAAAACAGGTCATTGCATAAACCGGTCGTATATAGGATACACCGTACTCAATGAGATTTTCACTCTTTTCTAATGTGAACCGGATACAGATACTGGAAAATTCTATTCATTCTTTCAAGGAGGGGGGAAATTAACTATTCCTGGGTATTTTCGCTTTAAAACGCGATAAAAAAATATTTGACTTTATTTACCAGAATAAAGGCCATCGGGCAGATCTGAATGCCATGGGGGGAAGTATTGGATTGATCCTCCGGATAATTTACCCCATATAGGGTATCAATTCTGAAATGGTTAAATTATGATCCTAACGGGAAGATCGTTATGTTCATCCACATAATCAAAAGCGAATCTATATGGCACCATTCGGAAATTCACTAATCATAATGTCATCAGAATCTCTTGATGAGTATCGAAAGGTCAATACTATCATTGAACGGGATTCAACTGACGCCACCTATAAATTTGCCCTGCTCCGTG
>JBFZEZ010000527.1:0-6152 GCA_041306585.1 Spirochaetota bacterium
GGAGAATGCCATAATATTCTTCTTGTTTTCAGCGAATTAGATCGTATTTACCCAAAAAACATGGGGCACGATGAAATTACTTTCATTAGCACTACTTGCTTACATTTTTGGATCAATCAATTTTTCAATCCTGATATTTGCATTGTTAGGGAAGATTGATCCCAGGAATTCTCATAGCGGGAATGCCGGGGTGACAAATGTATATCGTCAAGCCGGGATTATATGGGCCATTATCGTTCTTATCCTCGATTTTGGACGTGCTCTCCTCATTGCTTTTTTTGCTTTGAAATTCCTTGACCGGCACCTCATACCGTGGATATCGTGTACCCTTATTGTTGGAAACAGATTCCCGTGCTTTCATGGATTCCGTGGAGGGAAGGGAGTTGCAAATTATCTGGGATTTTCCGCTTATGTTAATCCTGCTGCAGCCGTCGTTTCTGCCCTGGCATGGGTAGCAGTGTACGGCATTACGAGAGTGCCGTTTATTGCGTCTTTTTTTATGATTTTTATTCTTGCAGCCGGGAATATTCTTGCTTGCGGACCGCAACCGGCATCCATTGTTGGTTCAACTCTCACAGCAGTTATTATATATCTCGCTCATATGAAAAACATCAGGGAATACCGGCTGCGTTCACGGTCATAATTGTCTTAATTACATAAAACTGGCCGGTCCCGCCCTGAAATCACTTTATCATCCAGCAAAAATTTTTTCAATTTCAACCCTGTCAAATTTTCCTGTAGAAAGAAGGGGCATCTTCTCAATAATCCTGATTCTCCGGGGCATTGCATAAGGCTCAAGGTGATTCTGCAGCTGCAGACGAAGCACATTCTCATTAACGCTTGATTCAACGAGGGCAACTATCTCATTCTCCCGCCCGTTGTGGAGGGGAAATGATATTACCAGCGCATCCCTGACGCCTTCAATTCCCTTCAATTTTACATGAACATCGGAAAGATCAACACGTTTCCCGCCAACTTTTACAACGCCGTCAGCCCTACCCAGCAGCATGAACGAATTCCCGGCTTCATTTTTAACCCGGTCGCCGGTTATAAAAAAACCCTCCCCATCCCGTGGAAGCTCCGATGAAATAAAGTCGGAATTTACCGCTAACCGTTCATCCACAATCTTCCATCGCACAACATCAAATGGTGTCAACGATTCCTCTCCACGTGCACGGTCTCGAGTCGCTATCCCGCCTGTTTCAGTCGACCCATAAATTTCAGTGACCCCGATACCCGTCTGCATGAAAAAAGATGCAGCATCAGCCGGGTCGAGGGCCCCTGCTGAAGAAACCGCAAGCCGCAATTGGGAATGCAAACAATCAATTTTTTTCAACACCCGATAATGCATTGGAACACTTACAAGGACAGTGGCCTTTTTCGTCTGGATGTTCGATATTATTTCTCCAGGGAAGGTACAGACCTCCTGAACAACAGTCGCTCCGGAAATCAGGGGAAGAATTATTGAAAAAAGAAATCCATAAATATGGTAAGGCGGAACAGTAGTCTGGATTTTATCGTGTTCAGTAAAGGCCAGTTTATTGGCTAAATAGATCCCTTCGGAAAAAATATTTAAAGGGGTTTTCGACCATATTTTTGGTTTACCAGTAGTCCCACCGGTAAACAGTTTTAAAAATTCTGAATTCAAATCGCGTTCAAGCTGCAGTTTTTTAAAAACCTCCCCTGAATCTTCCCAGTCGTTAAAATTATAGGTTTTAACATCATCGGGGAGTTCACACTGTGCATCCACAATCGCCCGGGTAAAGCCGATAGCTTCCTTGACCTCTTTTAAAACATGCGGTGAATATGAATAAGGTATGATAATATCAGGCCCGCCTGCCAAAGAAGCAAGAATCAGAGATGCTATTACCTCTTTGTTCTCGGTACAGAGACATACCGGCCTATGGGGTTCAAAATCATTTTGGAGGGTTTCTTTAATATGTGATGCCAGGATATATATATCCCTGAAGGAACGGCCACTACAGACAAAAGAATTATTTTGTAATGGGAGCGATTCAAGCAGTTGCCCAAGTCTCTCCCTTACAAAGCTTGTGCCTTGTTTTTTTCTAGTACTGACATTCATACGTTCACCATATCCAGAAGAAATCACGCGGCCATATGTATATTTTTTATCTGACCGCTTACTGCATTCCTCTAACCTAATTGATATTTATTTATATAACTTCTATGCATATATGTTTCTGTCATAAAGTAACAAATTTAAAGGATTTTGGCAATATTATCAACAACATTTTTTTCCTTTTTTTTGTTTCCAAACCTGAATTCAGGCATTCCCGCAAAGACGGGAATTCATTTACGGTTCAAATGTCCTTTTCGCGGCCAGCATAGCTGGTAAATTTTTAATCATATGCCAAAGACTTCTCCTATGCTGCCAGATCCTGGAACGAAATGTACGTCTCCATTCCGGATCTGAATAAAAACGTTTAACATGAACATTATATAAATAATCCAGCCGTTCCCTGGATTGTATGCCTTTAGGAATAAAAACAAAATTAAGGCAGTTCATCTGCCGCCAATCTTCAATAAAAGTCCCTTCATTTTTTATTGTAGTCCAGATAGGAGCTCCTGGGAACGGGGTAAATTTTGACATATTCATATCATCCAGTTTAAGTGAGATGACAAAATCGCTTGTAACCTGAATTGAATTCTCGGTTTCACCAGGCAGCCCCATCATGAAAAGACCCTTAACCCTGATGCCTTTTGCCTTAATTCTCTCTACTGTATCCCGTACCTGATCAAGGGTGACCCCTGATTTATGCAGCTTAAGCATTGAAGGATCCGCCGATTCAATCCCGAGAGATACCATGAGACACCCGGCGCCTTTCAGCATTTCAAGAAGTTCATTGTCAGTATGTCCGACCCGCACAGCGCAGTTAAAATTCATACCAAGGGATTTACTCTGGAGCATAGTGCACAATTCACTAATACGATTCCGATTCGCGGTGAAAAGATCATCATAAACATTTACATGACGCACGCCAAACCGGGTGCGGAGATAACGCATGTGTTCATAAATATAGAGAGCGGAATTGAATCGGAACCCCCGTTTGAATACCGATCGGTCACAATAGGAACATTGATATGGGCAGCCCCTGCTTGTTATCATGGTACCACCTGGATACTTTACATAACAGAAAAGAGGAAGATTATAGCCTTTGGGAAAACCGCTTAATTTCTCATATGCCGGAAAAGGGAGAGAATCGAGGTCCAAAATTTGTTCCCTTGGAGGATTCTGAATTATATCATCACCTGATCGCCAGGCAAGTCCATTTATATTTCGATGATCTATGCCATCAGCCAGATCGACCATCGTCATTTCCCCCTCCCCGGACACCAGATAGTCGATTCCATGATACGAATTAAGAAGCTCCCCCCCAAGTGCCGAAATATGCACACCTCCACATACAGTTTTAATTTCCGGATTCCCCTTTTTTATAAGGAGTGCGATATCATAGGCGTCGAGAAATCCCGAAGTGGTTGCAGAGAAACCCACCATATCCGGATTGAAAGCAAGAATCTTTTTCGCATTTTTCTCCGGCCCCGGAATGCCATGAGGGCCAAGGCAATCGTGTACAAAGACTTCGTGTCCTTTTCTTTCGAGAACAGAAGCAATAGAAAGGAGCCCAATGGGTACCATACGATTTGCAGCAGATGCTACATCCTTTTTGCCGGGGATCCAGTTTGAACCAGCTGGATGAACAAGAACAATTCTCATTAGTTATAAAAACCTAGCCAGAATGGCTAAACCGCCATGCAAAGTTGCTGTGATCAATAATACCATGCCTGTTTTTTTATGAACCTTCGGGCGGACGTTAATTTTATGAAGCCCGGACAATAATTGAAAAAGGAGTAGGAAAAAGTTAAAAATTCCAAGAATCAAAATTACAGAGACTCCTCCAATCGTCATAAGTACTCCCTCTCTTTCCTTTGATTTTTTTTGATCATTTGACGTTAATAATGACAGAACGTTCATCTATGCTGCCGTGAAGATTACAATTAGCAACAGCTGAAATAGTAACCGGACCATTGACGGTATAGGTGATCTCGCGTGTAAAAACCTCATTTTCAGGTCTGGTAAAGGAAGAAAATTCCCACTTCTTCAAGATATCACCATTGATCTTCAGGGTAACCACATCCGTGTAATGAAAAAAATTATTTCCCTTATGAATAACCTTCAATTTAATAGTTATAATGTCTCCTTTTTTTACCTCGGTCGGTACACTTATCTCAACATCCGATTTGTTGGCAAATAGAAATCCCTGCATTATTATTGTTGAAAACAATAAGCATATAATAATTTTTAAAAAAAACTGCCTTTTTTTCATATTCGCCCCCAATCACATAATTTATTAATGATATATGCATATAAAATATCATATACTTATAAATAATACCAACTGCCGGTCTAAAAAAGCAATAATTTAATCTTCCTGTAGACAAAATTTTACTTACTATGAGTTAAATACTTGAAATTTTTAACATCTCATTTATTGTCTATTTTAATATTTCATAAATACTCTTTTTTACGGTAACAGCGTGCAATATATTGAACTCATCATCATCGTAGGGGCGTCGATTTTTGCGCTCATACTGACGATTTATCATCTCACGAGCAGGTTCAATTCAAGACTCAGCCGTCTTTTTGCCATCATTACTCTTTGTGTTTCCCTGGTATATGCGCTGTTATTTGTACAACTCCTGCAGGTAAAGACCCCCTTTCTATTTCTCTTAGGAAAAATATATTATGCTCTCCTCATTATCACAGCGCAGGCCTTTTTTCATGTGATGCAGATATTCCCAGGCGGAAGCACAAGAAAAAAAATAATTGCCGTATCTATCACTTCTCTCCCTGGTCTTATACTCGCATTCATCACTATTACAACCAACTGGATCATATATGACGAAACGTATCTGAATAATCTTCTGCACATCTCTCCGGGAACATTAAATGATATATATATAATAATATTACTGATGTATATAGCCGGTGCATTATTGATAACCATCATTAAATCTATCACCGCAAAAAATAGAGTATTTCGGAACCAGATGCGCTGGCTCCTCCTTGGATTTTTTGTTTCTGCGATTACAATAACTATCTTCTCAATTACTCTTCCGTTATTATTCGATAGTGCTATCCTCAAAAACATCGGACACGCACTCGGCATTTCATATATTCTTGCCATCATGAGCTTTGCCTTTGTCGATATCATATCCCTTGATTTAAAAAAGTTTTATATACGTACAATTTATATGGTAATTTTCTTTTCAATACTTTACATTCCCGTTGTGCTGGCCCTTCATTACGGCCCACTATTTTTCCCGAAACACAACCTGGCAGTTGCCGGGGTCTCCATTTTACTCTTCATTTATCTTGCGATATTTTTTTCAAAAATCAGACCATGGCTTGAATCCCTCTTCCAGTGGGATTACCGGAACATGGCGCGGAGTTTTAATGAAACATTCCAGAAGATTAATCAGCTCCCTATAAGCAGCGACCGTAATGAATTCTGGTCCCAGTTTTATGAAAATTCGATCGGAACTCTTGCAAAAAAATACCAGATCGATTTTGTGCATTTCTTTCTGAACAACCGGAGCGAAAAAAAATTTGATCGCGTTTTTGTATCAGGTGAAAATATCCCTATCTCCTCAATCTCCTATGATGATCCTGTTATTAAAAGCATACGGCCCGACAGCGGAATTATTAATTATATGATAATTGATTTTGATGCATAATATTCATTGTATTCAAAATATTTAAAAAATTTTTTTGATTAACTTAAGATCGAACTGATGATACCATTCTTTGATTATGACCGCGAATGCACGGGAGTGCTTTTTCTCGGAGGATTAAACCGCACGGAATCTTTTTCCAAAGCATTTCTCTCGGTTCTCGATCTTTTCAGAATTCAGTTCCAGCGGCAGCTCCTGAATGCTTTGATCCTGGAAGACGTCAAGGCACGCCAGATTATTGAACATGATAAAATGGTCGCAAAAAGCATAAAAAGAAAAATTTTACCTGCAGCTATTGAACAGATTGAAGGGATCCGGATAAGCTCCCTGCACATAAGCAACTCACAATTCGGTGGTGATTATTTCGATTCCCTGCTCTCTGGCGACCGTCTCATTTT
>JBFZEZ010000528.1:0-4118 GCA_041306585.1 Spirochaetota bacterium
GAGAATGATGACGCCAGCAGCATGATAATAAACGAGCGGTACTGCAGTATGTTTTGTTCGTTCAGTATCATGATGATCTTCATGATGTAATCCATGGTCGGGAGCTCAATCGGTGACTGGAATACGGAATCGTTTTTGTCTGTTTCATCGAGTTTTTTGATGATCTTGTTTACGATTTTGTGTGGGTATTCATTGTTTTTTTGGATTTCACCCAGAGAAATACTCGCAATATCTTTTTCAACAGTTAGGCAGTTTAGCCGGAACAGCATATGAAGGACGAGCTGTGCTATTTTTTCGGATGACAGGTTCTTTCCCTCTATGTCGTGCATTGGGATCATTGAATCGGAGATGCGTCGAAGGTCGATCTTCCTGAATTCCAGCTGTTTTGTTAGGAAAAGGCCGTGTGTTGATATTGTATCGTATGCATTGAAAAGGTTGAGCACAAAAAAATATTTGTTATGAACATGCGTCGTCAGATTCGAATCATGGCTGATGATCGTGTGGAGTGCATGAGACGCCATTTTTTCATTGAGAAGAATGTATGTTTTACAATTTTCACTGAGTGTATGATAGATGATAATGACATTCTTATGAAGAAGAAGATTGATGGTATCATTGAGATGCTGTTTGTTGATAAGGTTCGTTACCTCTTCAAATGTCAGTATGAACCCGGCATTGACCAGTGTTTCGATTAATTTTCTTGTATGCTCATCCTTGAATATCTCTGCGGGGACATGGGTTGCTGTTTTATTCTGCAGGCTCAAAACGACCCGTGCCTGGCAGTCGGATATTTCTTTTTCCTCGACGATGTTAATCATTGAGGACAATTCGATGAGACCGTATGCCTTATCGAGTTTGTTATTGATAAGCTGTCTGTTTTTTATTGAATATATCAGGAGCATTTTGGAGAGAGAGCGTGTCAATTCATCGATTTGCGGAATCGAGAGCTGGAGCTCTTTTTCAATCTCGCTGAATGTAACGCCATTTTCGCTTGAATATACTGTTTTCAGTAATTTCAATTCATTGTTCGTGAGGTATTTCAGCAGGTGCTGGATGCCGCTCACAGTTTGAATCGATGATATTATCTGTTTTTCCGACGATGATTTTAATTTCATCCGTTCGGCCAGTTCTTTCAGAGCTTCATCGTTTAGTTTTGTAAATGCTTCAATAATTGGTTTCATATTAAAAAAAAGTTGTAGACGCTTGAATACTACTAATATATATAGATGCAATTATTTATGCAATAAGTTTTGTATAAAAAATTTATTATTTACATAAATTTTAGCCCAAACAGGATTTTTATTCAGTTTAAGGAGCCTCTAATGATTCAATTCCTCAGATTCAACCCTGAAAAAGCATATGATTGTAATTTTTCGATAATATCAGGAAAAGAATGCATCCAGTTTTTCATAAAGAGATTTTTATACCTCATTCTTTTTATATATTCAACTCTTTTCCTGGCTGCTGCGCTCCCTTTTGTATCAACGCCCTTTATCCCGATATATTTTATAGGAGCTGTAGCGATTTCCATCTTTTTTGCCCGGTTTGTCAACTTCATTGTAAAGTATTTCCAGTATGATGGAGCGTCAATTAAGATTTCAAAAGAGGGGATTGAAATCATCGGCGGGAAAAACCAGGTCAGGATCCCTGCTGATCAGATAACCTACATCGAATATAATTTTCTCGGTAACATCATAATCAGGGAAAAATACATGAGGACCTCTTTTCCCATTATGCTTCTGAATGATTACGGCCGGGAGAAACTTATTGGAATTTTTGATGATATGGCGCCGAAACGGACAGCTTCGTTCAGTAAGGTATGGGAATTTGTTGATGCCATTGTTGTTGCCCTTGTGCTTGCAGTGCATATTATTCAATATATCATCCAGGCCTATTACATACCTACCGGATCAATGGAAGATACATTGAAAAAGGGAGACCACCTTTTCGTGGAGAAAATAACGTATGGGCCTATCATTCCTCAGATGTTCGGAATGGAAAAACCGATTCATCTGAATAAACTCTCCGTTCGATTGGTCCAACGGGGTGACATTGTGATATTCAAACCGCCTCATGAGAAAGATAAGGATTATATCAAACGTTGTATAGCCATTCCCGGGGATAATTTTGATATTAAAGAAGGGTTTGTTTATATTAATGGCGTTAAACAGCTGGAACCTTATGTAAAAGATATTACTATGTGGCCTTCGGAATATTTCGGATCACAGAAAAAAAACGCGATCCAGGGAATCGTTCCAAAAGGGAAGATCGTTGTATTGGGTGATAACAGGACCAATTCCCAGGATGGGCGTTATTTTGGGTACTTGGATATTGATAGGATCAAAGGAAAGGCTTTTGTCCTGTACTGGAATACTGATCAGCTCTTGAGGCTAGATTTATCAAGGTTTGGGTTGATCCGCTAGTTTCTTAGAGTATATGAATGAAAGGGAATTTAAAAGAAGAATTATCACAATCGCGGTTTTTTTTGTTTTTTTAATTCTTTATTTAATCGGAAAAGTAATTAACCTCCATTTCTCCAGCAAGTTGATAGTTCCTGAGTCAAAGACTTATGAATTCAGAAGGGGATTCATAAGGGACAGAAACGGCTATATCCTGGCTATGAGTGTAGAAATACAATCGGTTTATGCCAACCCCGAAGAGATCGAAAATCCGGAAGAGACAGCGAGGGTGCTTGCTCCCATCCTCGATCTCGACGCACCATTTATTCAGAAAAAAATTTTATTAAAAAAACGATTCGTCTGGCTCAAACGTAAATTGGATGACGTCAAGTCGCGGGATATTGAAAACCTGGGAATTAAAGGGATCTATCTTAAGAAAGAATACAAGCGGGCATACCCCCATGATGCCCTCGCTAGCAACATCGTCGGTTTTGTCGGCATTGACAATTACGGGCTCGAAGGAATAGAATACAGGTTTAATGATTTGCTTTCAGGGAAAAATGACGTTACTGTGGACAGTCCGGGCGTCGGGGAGCTTGTCGGCGGTAAGAATGTAACCCTTACCATTGATCATTTTATACAGCATGTATGCGAACGCGAAATTGAAGGTGCGGTACGTCAGAACAACGCACGCCAGGGGGTTGTGCTTGTTCTTGAGGTCCAGACCGGGAGAATCCTCGCGCTGTCGAAATACCCGAATTTTAATGCCAACTCGTATTACAGTTACCAGAGTTTCAATCACAGGAATTTTACGGTCATTGATTCATTTGAGCCGGGTTCAACCCTTAAAATTATTGCGCTGGCATCCATTATTGAAAACAAACCCGAAATTATGAACGAACTTTTCAACTGCAAGGGGAAAATGGAGTTCTCGGACGCGACGATCAATTGCACCGGCGTGCATGGCGTAATCGGCATATCTGATGTTATACGGCATTCGTGCAATGCCGGCATGCTCGAGGCCGTCAGGAAACTCAAAAAAAAGGAGCTCTATGATACGTTTCGTCTTTTCGGCTTCGGGGAGCGGACCGGAGCTGGGTTTCCGGGTGAAACGGAAGGTATCCTCCGTCCGTACAAGACATGGTCGGGGCTCTCCAAGTTTTCCATGTCTATCGGGCATGAAATTTCAATGACATCGATTCAGCTGGCCGCGGCGTTTGGTGCTATTGCAAACGGCGGCGTATACATGCAGCCGACGGTGATTGAATCCATACAGAATGCCGATGGGACGTACGTGGGACAGTTTTCCCCGATTATGAAGGGAAGGGTGATCAAACAGTCGACCGCCGATACATTGATGGGACTCATGAAAAAGGTCGTCGATAATGGTACCGGCACTCTCGCCGCGTCGGCATACTACACAGTCGTGGGAAAAACAGGAACATCGAAAAAATTTGTGATCCAGGAGAAATCGTATACCGACCGGGTCATCTCATCGTTTATCGGCATTGCCCCGTATAAAAAGCCTGTAATCTGCGCACTCGTTATAATCGACGATCCCCTGGATAAACAGGCAGGGGGACAGATTGCAGCCCCGGTATTTTCACACGTCATCGACGATGTCCTCCCGTATCTGGGGGTCAGGAACGGAGAAACTTCCCCCCGCAATCCTATGAAAAAAACCGGTGAGGATGTTCAGTTCGATGGTCTTCATATGCC
>JBFZEZ010000529.1:0-4200 GCA_041306585.1 Spirochaetota bacterium
CTCAAATAATATGGAACAACGATGCTATTCATATATCTGTACATGGGATAAAATTTTCTGGTGAAATAAAGATTTATACTGATAAAGATTCTTATATTCTAAATTATAATAAAAAAAATAATCCGGGAGAAGATTGATGAAATTACATTGCACTGCATCTGCCGATCAATTAAAAAACAGCGATACTGTGGCTCTGCTGCTCTCCGAAGAAAATGCGAAAAGCATCAAGCAATGCATACCGTCGGACATTGATTTCCTAATAAAAAAAGCGGATCTTTCTTTTTTTAAAGGCAAGGCATCTGAGACGGCTTTTATACCGATTTCCAACCATCCTAATGTCATCCTGTGCGGTATTGGTAAAAATAACAGCATAACACCCGATGTGCTTAGGGAAGCCGGCGGTAAAATCACCGGCGTATGCAGGGATAGAGAAATAAAAGCTTTTTATATATTCACCCCCCCATGTACTTCGGAAGGAGTGCAGAATCCCCTGCAGCCTCTTGCCGAAGGCATATATCTAGCAAATTACTCCTTTAATAAATATAAAACGAACAATAGCAATAATTCAAATCATCTCATCGAAAAAGCTGTTTTCATCACCGCTGAGAAACAAGCGCCAAATCTTTTAAAACAGGTGGAAATTATCTGCCGGAATACTCAATTATGCAGGGACCTTGTCAATGAAACCAGTGAGGCATCAAATCCCATCCACATAGCGGGTTTGGCAAAAAAAATGTCGAAGATCCCCGGTGTTACCTGCTCGGTGTTTGGTTTGAACGAATTAAAAAAATTGAAAATGGGTCTTCTACTCGCAGTCAACAAGGGGAGTTCGACGCCTCCACAGCTTGTCGTTTTGAAATACCAGGGTGCCCCGAAACAAGCCTCCTGGTGTGCACTGGTCGGCAAGGGGATTACCTTCGATTCCGGCGGTCTGAATTTAAAAGGGTCCGGCAACATTGAAACAATGCGGATGGACATGGCCGGCGCTGCCGCGGTGCTTTACGGTTTCAAGGCAATTGCTGAACTCGGCCTTAAAAAAAATATTTATGCAATCCTCCCCCTTACTGAAAATATGCTTTCAAACAATTCTTACCGCCCGGGTGATGTTTTCACCGCATTTAATGGAAAGACTATAGAAATTGGGAATACCGATGCTGAAGGGCGTTTGATCCTTGCAGATGCACTGGCATATACCGTCAAAACCTTGAAGCCAGATTATATCATAGACATAGCAACCCTCACCGGCGCATGCGTCGCGACGTTTGGCGAAATTACCGCGGCTTTTTTGTCAAATAACGACAACCTTGTCAAGAGGCTTGAAAACTCATCGCTGACAACAGGTGAAAAAATCTGGAGACTCCCGCTTCATTCCGAATATGAAGAGAATATTAAATCTGACATCGCAGACCTTAATAACATATCTGCTGATAAAATTGCCGGTACCATTATAGGGGCTACATTTTTAAAAAATTTCATAGGTGAAACCCCGTGGGCCCATGTCGACATTGCCGGTACTGCATGGTATACAAAACCCAGGGGGTGCATGGGGAAATTCGCGACTGGTTTCGGCCTTCGTTTGCTTGTTGAAACTGTAAAAAACTGGGAATAAAATACTCACTTCATTCCCGTCCCCGTCTGCACGAGGATAAACTTAGGCGGGAATGACATGTAAGGGTAAAATCATTCGTGAAATGCTATAATCGTCCGAATGAAGCTGTATAAGAAATAAACGGATTTATTTGAAGATATCCCCGATTTCTTTATACAGCAGGACAAAGTCTAGATGGCTGAGAGGGATATCAATTTCCCGGGAAAAATTTTTGAGCATGGATTCGTAATTCTGATATCGTAAATAATTTATTGATGATGGAATTTTTTCTATGATGCCGAAGCTTACCATATTCCTGAGAACATGCCTGTCGAGAATGGCGATATCCTCTCCATAACCGATATTTCTGAGATAATGACTGGCTTCCTTGTAACCTATCCCCATAATATTTTCAACCAACCATGTCCGAAGGTCATTGATGCCTGCAGAAATGTTGATGCGATCACGCAGGGAAATACCTCCGGTACCTGAAAATTTCTCACGGGCATACAGCACATAGCGGGCCTTGTTGTTCTTGAACCTTACAATAGTAAGGATTTCGCTTATTTCCTTAAAATTTCCATTATATAAGAGATTATTTTCACAGAGTTTCACGATTGCCTTCTCTGCATTTCGTGCCCTTGATTGGGGAGTAAGAATACAAAAAACAAGTTCCTGAAACAGTTCCCTATCGGAACCATGCATACGTATAGAATGAAACTCATTAAGCCGATCAATAATTTGCTGTCGTATGCTTAAATGGATTGACTTTATCTCTTTTATTAATCGTAATGATTCACTGGCTTTCATAATATTTCAGACATTACTTTACGATAATTTCGTCAATAATTTTAAAAAATAAATAGTAATGAGCGAGTTGAGCCTATGACTGAACAAAACAAAATAAAAAAAGGCGCCAAAGCCCCATCATTTACCCTCTCTAATCAGGATGGCGGAAAAGTTTCTTTAAAGAATTTTTTGAATAAATATGTAGTGCTTTATTTTTATCCAAGAGACAACACAAGCGGATGCACGCTTGAAGCACAGGATTTCAGCGCCCGTTCGGAGGATTCCAAAAAATTGAATGCGGTCATTCTCGGCATAAGCCCTGATAACTGCCAGAGTCATCAGAAATTTATATTAAAATACGATCTCGGCATAACCTTGCTCAGCGACCCTGAGAAAAAAGTCCTTGAAAAATACGGTGTCTGGCAGATAAAAAAAATGTATGGTAAAGAATCGTTCGGTGTTGTACGGTCAACTTTTCTCATCTCCCCTGATGGTAAAATTGCAGATATGTGGACCAGGGTAAAGGTTGATGGACACGCGGATAAGGTTATGCTGGCACTTGTTGAACATCAAAAAAGAAAAAAATAGTTTTTGCAATGAAAAGCATACGAGAGCAACTAAAAGAAAAAGGAATCACTCCATCTCTTCACAGGATTAGAATTCTTGAGTATTTATTAAATACGAAAAGCCATCCGACCGCCGACTGTATCTACCAATCCCTTATTCAAGAAATACCGTCCCTGTCTAAAACCACCGTATACAATACCCTTAAATATTTTCTCTCCAATAATTTAATCCAATCTTTGACAATCGACGAGACAGAGGTTCGATACGATGCCGATTTATCATTTCATGCTCATTTCAAATGTAATCACTGCGGTTCTCTCTATGATATTGAAGACAGCAAAATAAATCCCGAATGCTTGATGTCTATCGAAGGACACAAGGTCCTCGAATATCATCTTTATTTAAAAGGCATATGCAAAAAATGTTTAAGGTAGATTTTTTTGCTTGCAAAATTTTATCACAAATTATTAATCATATTCATTACAAAAGTTAGTCATGTTTAATTTGAATATTGATATTAAATTCATTTGATATATTGCCTTCGGGTTATTTATAATGTATCTCGAGTTGAGGACTTACAGAGTCTTCAAATCATTTTTGCGAAGTTTCCAGGTAAATAAGCTGAATGTAGTTAATATTTGTAACTACCCAATTACAGGGGGTTCCAGACATGTTAATTCGTCCTGGCCCCCGGCCGATGAAGTTAAGTAAGAAATTGTGGTTGTTGCCGGCCACCCCCGAAGGGGGTTGAAATTGACATTGAGCAGATGTATTCGATAACCCCCTCCGGGGGTGGCGTAAAGAAAATATTATAATGAATTTTAGTTAAAACGCCGGGGGCAAAGGATCAAATGTGGTGTGGTACGATGGAAAATAATTCCCCCTGTAATTGGGTAATTACTAACATTTTTATTACATAAAAAAATTAGTACTTGATAATTTTTATGATAAAATTATAAAACTAAAAAATTCAACTACATGTTCATATCAATATTCATAAATTAAATTCATGGAGGAATTATGCTAAAATACGTTTGTTCAGTGTGCGGATATGTTTATGATCCGAAAGTGGGTGATCCCGATAACGATGTTGATGCAGGCACACCCTTTGAGGATATTCCGGATGATTGGGTATGCCCCACATGTGGAGCTGACAAAGATTCTTTCGATCCGTATGATGAGGATTAATCATTGTCTTTGATATTAACTTTGAATAATTATTAAGGGGTTACATTCATGGATGCTGTATTATTATC
>JBFZEZ010000530.1:0-4538 GCA_041306585.1 Spirochaetota bacterium
CACCTCATCGATGCCGAAATCGGGCTCACCGATAATGATAAAAAAATCGCGGATGAAATAGTGAAGGCAAGAAAGCCGATGATAATTGCAGTCAACAAGTGGGACACGGTACCGAAAGACCATAAAACATTCGATGAGATGAAAGACAAGCTGATCTTCAAATTTTATAAAGCAGAGGATTTTCCGATCATCTCAATTTCGGCACGCGACAAACAGCGCATACACAAACTATTGGAAATCGCCCTCGAACTCGCCGAAAAAGCACAAACGAAAATTGAAACTTCGAGGCTGAACAAGGTCCTCGCGACCCTCCAGTCTTCGCACAGGATCCCCCAGCTGGGAGGAAAAATAAAAATACTCTACGCGACACAAATCGGCACTATCCCCCCGCAGTTTAAATTTTTTGTAAATAATACAGAATTTTTCAGAAAAGACACAATCCGATACTTCGAAAAAGCCCTCAAAGAAGAATTCAATCTTGAAGGAATACCTGTGATCATACACCTGGAAGGAAGAAAGAAGAATTCGAAAAAATAATCCCCATCTCGTACAGGCAGACCCCCGTGTCAGCCTTACAGCCGCACCCTCCCCTCGAAGGACTTCATAATGGTAGCCCCATCTATGAATTCCAGATCTGAACCGACCGGAAGGCCATGAGCGATGCGGGTGACCTTTATTTCAAGGGGCGCAATCAACCTGGCGATGTATAACGATGTCGCATCCCCCTCAATAGTGGGGTTAAGGGCCAGGATAATCTCCCTCAACCGGCTGCTTTTACACTTTTCGAGAAATGAAGAAATTGTCAGTTCATCAGGACCGATCCCGTCAAGCGGGGAGATGAGGCCGTTCAGCACATGATAGAGGCCCCGATATTCAGCGAGACTCTCTATCGTTAGAACATCCTTGGCCCCCTCGACAACACACATGAGCCCGGCATCCCGTGAGGGGTCAGAGCATATGGAGCAAACGGGGGCATCCGATATACCGCCGCACATCGTACACGTCACGATGTTTTTTTTCAGATCAATAATAGCTTGGACAAGGGATTCAGCCGATTCATACGGCTGTTTGAGCAGATGAAAGGCCAGGCGGGACGCGCTTTTCGGCCCGATCCCGGGGAGCTTTACAAACTCCCTGATGAGGGATTCAAGATATTTCGAAGGTCCGCCCATATTTTCCTTTTTCCGCTTTGCCGGCTCCTACTTGAAAAAATCCGTAAGCCCCGGGACATTGAGCCCGCCAGTCAGCTTGGAGAGCTCCTCAGCAGAATATACTTTCATTTTATCAACAGCATCGTTAACGGCAACAATAATCATTTGTTCGATTTTTGCCGCATCAGCAGTTTTCATGATCTGGGGATCGATGGCGAGTGAAATCAAGCGAAATTCCCCATTTACTACCGCAGTGACCTCTCCGCCGGCGCTCCCCCCCTGCATCGTGGCTTTCGTCAGTTTTTTCTGGGTATTTTTAAATTCCCGCTGAAGTTTCATCATTTGTCCGATATCGCCTAAACCTTTCAGCATTTCGAGTCTCCTTTTTTAACTATATGTCCGTGAAAAACATTTTTCAGTTTTTCCACCGCGGGGTTGACAGATTCATAATCAGTCGTCTCCGGTTTTTTCAGCATCTCATCGTCGGGTGGGGGGATGCTGACATTATCGTCAGGATCATTTTTCCGTTCGACAGCATGAGGCTTGTCCGCGCGCATACCCGCGTTCGCCGTCGGCTGCGTAACTTCATGCGTTTTTGATTGCGTCACACTGATAATGATACTTCGGCCCGTGATACGGGAAAGTTCATCCTGCATAAAGGTCCTATGCTTCTCATCGAGCACGCGGGCGTAGTATTCATGGTCAGCCCCGGCAGGGTATTGGACCGCCAGGACGTTATCTTTACATTCGATGACTGCGGGTTTAAGAATAAACAGCAGGTACTGTTTTTTTTCGGCCACCTCCCCCATCAGCATGCTCCAGGCCATCGAAAGGTCCTTCACCCCTGATGCAGGGGGGGGCGGCTGCTGCGTTTCATTTTTTTTTTCGGGGGAAACCGGTATTGATACAACAGCGGCCGGGGATGATTTCTGTTTCACCTCTGCGGTGCGGGGGGTTGGTCCGGCGCCTTCACTTCCGAGCCGTTTTATGATCGACGCAAGAGAGGGGGCATTCCGCACTCCGATCAAGTCCAGGAGTGCCATTTCAAGGTTGATCCTCTCATTCTGCGCATAGCGGAGATCGTTCTGCATCTCGTTTGCGATATGAAAGATGAGCCGAAGCTCCTCATCGTAAAATTTTTCGGCGACCTTTGACAGGTGCGAAATCTCCTCCGGTGACAACCCGAGCAGTTCCTTGATCGAAATCCCGTTTTTCAGAAGCCTGATTGTGCGTATGATGTCGATGAGGCCGGCAGCATACCGCGGGATATCGACCCCCATCACAACAACGCGCTCAATCTCCTCCATCGCGGAAGCAGCATGTGCATCGATTATATTGCCGAGCTGCCGGATATAACTCTCAACCGGAACAATGCCGAGTATTGCAAGGGCATCCTCCTCTCCGATCTCCACTTCTTCCCCGCCGGCCTGGGAGAACGAGATTACCTGATCAAGAAGCGACTGGGCATCCCGCATCGATCCGGACGCGGTCCGTGCGATCGGATACAGTGCGTTTTCGGATATCCGATACCCTTCCTTTGCAACAATAAGCTTGATATGCTCGACAATGGCGTCAATCGGGATCTTCTTGAAAAAAAATTTCTGGCACCGCGACATAATAGTATCCGGTATCTGATGGACCTCGGTTGTCGCAAAAATAAAAATTACATGAGCAGGGGGTTCTTCGAGGGTCTTGAGAAGGGCATTGAATGCTTCCTTGGTAAGCATATGCACTTCATCGATAATGTATACCTTATAGCGTCCCTTGACAGGGGCAAAATTGACGTTCTCGCGCAATTCACGTATGTCCTCGATCCCGCGGTTCGATGCCCCGTCGATCTCGATAACGTCAAAGGCTGATCCATTTTTTATCTCAATGCAATTTGAGCATTTTCCGCATGGCGCGGGTGTCGGACCCTCTACACAGTTGACTGCTTTTGCAAGAATACGCGCCATAGTGGTCTTCCCCACCCCACGCGGGCCGGAAAAAAGGTAGGCGTGTGATATTCGGCCGGCCTGAATGCTGTTCTTGATGGTTCTGGAAACATGGTCCTGGAAAACAACTTCATCAAAATTCTGAGGCCGCCATTTTCGTGCTATTACCTGGTAGGACATAATTTTTTATACATCAACCCCTCAGCCCCGGGGATATTGGGGCCGGAAAGCAAAAAAAAATAAAATTATTCGGAGAAGGGGGGATTCGAACCCCCGGTAGCTTACGCTACACACGGTTTCCAACCGTGCTCTTTCGGCCTCTCAGACACCTCTCCCTGTTAAAAAAAACAATATTGTAGAGACGCATTGTAAAGACGCAAAATTTTGCGTCTCTACAATGCGTCTCTACAATATTGCATCATTCGGAGAAAGAGGGATTCGAACCCTCGGTGGGCAAAGCCCACAACGGTTTTCGAGACCGCCCCATTCGACCACTCTGGCATCTCTCCTGAAATGAGTCCTATAAAATTTTTCCCAGCTCTTTCATTACTTCGGCGGCATCCAGACCCGAAATAGTATGAAACAGCGGATCTTTTTCGTAATATTTGATTAGAGGTTCTGTTTTATCTTTATAGGTCACCAGACGCTGCTTGATGACATCAACGGTTTCGTCATCACGCTGTATAACCGGGCTCCCGCATGCATCGCATACCCCTTCCTTTTTTGTCGGCTTGGTGTGGACATTATAGATGGCCTGGCATGCAGTGTTTGAGCAGGTCCTCCTGCTGGTTAAACGTCTCAATAAAACGTCCTCAGGAACTTCAAGATTAATAACGGCATTAAGCTTCAGATTAAAATTTCTCATGAGGTCTTTCAGGGCATCGGCCTGGGGGATGGTTCGCGGAAAACCGTCGAGTATGAATCCATTGGCGCATTCCTTCGACTGCACTGCGATTCCGATACAATCCATGATGATGCTGTCAGGTACAAGCTTCCCGGCATTCATATAACCGGCCGCTTCTTTACCCACGGGTGAACCTTTTTTCACCTCGCCCCTCAATATATCGCCGGTAGAGATCTGGACAATCGAATATGTTTTCACCAGGGCTTGGGCAATAGTTCCTTTACCAGCGCCTGGGGGACCCAATAAAATCAGAATCATATGATCACCTGCTTTAATACTTTCAAGCCCACACGAGTTTTTTTACATTGGGAACAATTTCTTCTTTAACCGGGTATATATCTTCGACAAGGTCCTGCGGGTCAAACCAGAGTTTTATCTCTTTTTCGGCATCCTCAGGGCTTGATGAGGCATGGACAACATTTTCAAAAACGCCTGTTGTTGTTATCCTTCCGTAAGCCCCCCGTATCGAAACAGGATTTGCCGCTTCAGGGTTTGTATCGCCGACGATATCCCTGATCTTTTTTATGGCATTCTCCCCCTGATATACAA
>JBFZEZ010000531.1:0-4354 GCA_041306585.1 Spirochaetota bacterium
AATCCATTCTCGCTAGACGCGAAATTAAGGATCCCCGCCGTAGTTTATACTCGCGCAGGCGGGTACGGGGATGACATAGGGTCGCTGAGTCAATGATTACCCCCGATAAATGACCTCTTACTTTTTGATGTAACAAAGGACATCACCTTGACGTCCCGTTTTATTTTAATAATTCATTTTCAGGGGGTAAATATCCATAAAATTCCCGTTAAGACGGGAATCTAATCCTACAGACATAAAATTCCCCTGTCTATGATGGATGACATTGGATAACGATGTATAGATGAAACAATATTTTTGCGTAATTATAACTCTTTTGCTTATTCCTTTCCAGCTGCTTTCTGAAGAAGTTACAAATCCAGCAGGCGGAATTAAGCACACACAAAGAATCATGTCTGTGATCGAAAAAGAAAAAGACGAAAACGATCGGGCCAGGATACTGGAAATCGCAGATGAAATTGATACTATTTATAATAATCTTTATGAAAAATTGACCAACAAGGGTAAAATTGTAATTTTCATTGATCCCGCGCATGGGAAACTCCCCAACGGAGAATGGCAGGGGGCGGTCACACAGCGGATCAGCACAACTGGAAAACCTGAAGAATATTACTCTATTCAGCTTTCACGAAAATTATATTCAATTTTCGCCGCCAATCCTTATATTGAAATACAAAGCACCGATGATTTCATGTCGGTTCTCAAAGGCAACAGTGATTCATACAAGAATATCCCCTTTTCAAAGACTGTTGAACTCGCCAAAAAAAATCGTGCATTTATAATTATCTCAGAACATCTCAACAATGTTGCCGTTCTTTATAAAGCGAGCGGTCTTGTAAACATGCCCGGGATTCATATTACATATGATAATTTCAACCGGAAAGTTCTCCAATTTGTTCGGGGATCATATTCAGGTTTTCTGACACTCTATAACGAGTTTGACCCTATTGGATTTTCAAAAAAATATGCATATGATCTTAAGGATAATCTCCAAAAATTTGGTTTCAAACCCAATAGTTGGGATTTCGGCGCAGTGGGTGACGATCGTTTCAGCTATTTTACAGATTTTCCGATTTCCGTGATTTTTGAATCAGGATTTATCTCCAACCCGGATGATGAAAAAATGCTCAATGATCCGGTTCAGCAGGAAATTATTGCCGCAGCTCAGTACAATTCTTTGCTGCATACCATAAAGGATGTTTTCGGGATCGACATATCCTCACCCCAGCCGGTCAAAGTTAATGAACTGCACCCGGACACCATTGACGCATTGAAACTTTCCCGTATTGCGGTTTATTACCTCGGGAAATGCAATACATCCAGGGCCTCTTCTGTTATTCGGCTTATGGAAAAAGAACTCAGAAAATCCAAATTAAAAAATTATATATCATATTACTCTTATGTCAGAAACAAGGTGGAAAGGGCCGATAATTTCTATAACAAGGGGGTCGTTTCTATCCAAAAGAAATCCCGCCGGCAGGCACAAAATTATTTCAGGCTTGCAAGGAGGATCGTCGGATACACCCCTCTCTTTGAAGGCTATAAAACAAAATATGGGCTTATCATACGGCAGAATAGCGAAAACCTGCCGCTGACAGTTACCGCGAAACCGGCACAACCCATAATAACAACCCCAAAGGCAGAACTATTCACCAAAATAATACTTCCTGTTGAAGAAAACCAGACCCTGGAAGAAGCGCTGTACATCGCACTTGAGCCCGACCCTGAGACCTTGGAAAAACTTGTCAAATCTGTAAAAAATACCCGCATAATTGCATGGAAAAAGAAACAAAGATATTCCGGAAAAAATCATATGGCATCATTCTGGCGCAAGACAGTACAGGGGATAAGTTTTAAGAATGGCATTTACATATTGCAATTAAATAAAAACCTAAAAGTAATGAACGCTCAATATGTGAACAGCGTGCATCTTAACCCATCCATGTATCAGAACCAGCAATTAATGAAGAATTCGCACTTTGCTTTTAATGAAAAAGAAAAGTCACTTTAGTCATACCGCGTGGCACGGTAAACCCTACAACTTTTTCGGTGACATCCTGTGGGACACATACAAATGCAGGGTCCTTAAATTGCCGATAAATGCCGGGCTTACCTGCCCTAACCGCGATGGAACCCTTGATGTCAGTGGATGTATTTTCTGTTCGGAAGAGGGTTCTGCATCTCCCACCGCGTCAGGGACCGATGATATAATTGAACAAATGGAGATTGCCCGGAAAAACTTCAAACGGGCTGACGCCTTAACCAGATATATTGCCTATTTCCAGGCTTTTACAAATACCCGCGCCCCTGTCGATGAACTTAAAAAATTATACGATCACGCTATCAGCAAACCGGATGTCATCGGTCTGATGATCGGAACGCGGCCCGACTGTCTCCCCGATGAAGTTCTTGACCTCATTGCAAGCTACAAAAAAGAAAACTTCGAACTCATGCTCGAGCTCGGGGTCCAGACGGTCCACGACAAAAGCCTCGAATTCCTCAGGAGGCATCACGATTACGCTTCATCGAGGGACGCAATAATGAGGAGCGCTGATCGGGGAATCCCGGTATGCGCACATGTCATTCTCGGTATTCCGGGAGAGACATGGGAAGACATGATGGCGACATCAGACTCTCTGGCGGCCCTGCCTGTTGCCGGGGTGAAAATTCACCACCTTCATGTCATTAAAGACACCCCGCTTGAAAGTCTGTATCGTGACGAACGAATCAATCTTCTCTCTCTGAAGGAATATACATCAACGTTGTGCGATTTCATCGAACGATTGAGGCCGGATATGATTATTCACAGACTCCACGGGGACCGGGAGGAAAAGACCCTTATTGCGCCTGCCTGGGGAATGCACAAAGGAACAGTCATCAAAACAATTGAAGATGAGTTTATACGCAGAGGGACACGCCAGGGTTTCTTATGGAATGATGAGTAAAAAATAGGGATCCACAAGTATCATCGATCCGCAAACGGACCCGTGAAAAAATCAAATCTCGACATCTTCCTCGGTGATTGCTTGAAAAAATTTCACATAATCATGCTTCTCCGGGTCCTTATCGGGAAGATCCATGACATTTATCGCGGCCTGGGGATGCTGATTGAGTATGCCCACAAGCATATAGGGGATCCGGTATCCCCAGTCGATCTCCCTGCTCAAGGGAATGATCTCCTTGCCGATGACATCCAGGAGGGGCTGAATTTTAAATTTCGGATTTTTCAGGAAACCGATCAGGAGTTCGAGGGGACAGTTCCCTGCGGCCCTGCCGATGCCGTACAGGGTGCCATCGATATAATTGACGCCTTTTATGATCCCTTCAATCGTATTTGCAAACGCTAGTTGCTGATTATTATGGCAGTGGATGCCGATCTCTTTCGTCTTAAGGTAATTCTTGAATTTATGAGCATAGTAATGAATATCTTCAGAGTACAAAGACCCGAAGCTGTCGACAAGGTAACACGCTATCGCTTTGGTCTCTTCTTCAATTTGCTGAAGGGCTTCATCGAGTTCCCATTCGATGACATGGGAAATCGACATTATGTTGATACAGGTCTCGTATCCGAGATCATTGGCTATGTTTGAAATATTAATTGCCTTATCGACATCCTTTACATACGTTGCGATCCTGACAATATCGATAACGCTGTCTTTCTTTGGAACAAGGTCTTCCGCATGTGCCTTATGTGAATCCATCATGACGGCAATCTTGCAGTTAAGATCAATACCATCGACTGCTTCCTTTAAAACTTCCTCATCACAGAAACGCCAGAGTCCGTATTCCGATGTAGAAAAATACTTCTTGCTGTTGCGGTATCCCAGCTCGAGTATATCGACCCCCGAATCATTGATTGCCTTTACAATTTTCTTCACCAGGTCCATCGAAAACCTTGAATTATTCATGAGCCCGCCGTCGCGGATCGAACAGTCAATGACTTTTATCTCTGGTCTATACATATCACACACCCCGTTATCAAAAAATTAATAAAATCTGTCGCATTGACATTTCATTGTCAACCGAAAAGATATGACAATTTTTATTTCCGCAGACAAAAAAATGTCACCCCTGGAGAAAATTCAGGAACAGAATAAAAAAGGCGGCATGATCGATCACATGGCGCAGGGATTTATTCACTCCCCCCTGTGCACACTTGGAAAAAATTTCAAATCGGTATGCGGAATAAAAAATGCAGCAGTAAAATGGTCCATGTACGCAGGTTCATTTGAGAGGTCCAGGTATGTCATCCTGCGGGACGTTTCATGCAAAACCTTTCCGCTAGCACGCGAAACAAGCGCCATTGCCGAGCCGATCAGAGATGAATTTCCCACGTATATATATTTATCCACCG
>JBFZEZ010000532.1:0-3844 GCA_041306585.1 Spirochaetota bacterium
ACATCTGACCGTGAAATCGAAGAAAAATTTCCGGAGGATAAAGCCAAGGATAATCGTAAAGAAAGACGGGGTTCTGACGGTGAGCAGGAAAAACATGACCATGCCCCGGAAGAAAAAATACGCATCCCCTATCCGGCAGACGACATTATTTCTGAAAATTCCCGTATGAAGGTCTACAAGCGGACCCTCTTGAATGCTGAAATATATGGGCAAAATAACGATTTCAGAACCTCGATTTCACTTTATTCCGGAGTGCATGACCGGGTGAATGATGCAGATGTACGTCATAAAATCATGGTCAACATCGAGTATCTGAAAAAATTCATAGAAAAAAAAGAGAAAGATGCCCGCAGGCGCGACCGTGATGCGGGAGTAGAACCCGAAAAAGGGGAGCACATTGAAGAGGAGAAAAAGAAAGATGAAAATGCCGTTAAGGTGAGTTTTGACGGCACACTCCCACAGGTAATCCATATTGGCGCAATGCCTCCCGGGGATGAGCTGAATGCCGGAAATCTTGCGGAAAAAATTGCCGGACAGCTCAAGAATGAAATTGCCGGGATCATGGGCCTGCAATATGCCCAAGGGGGGATGCAGGGGATGAAACCTGGTCCCGACACGGGATTAAAAAAAGAACCTGGCCAGCTGCCCCAGGACAATGATGCAGGCAAAATCCAGGACATGACTTCTTTTCAGCCAACCCCGGCTGAATTCCTATCTGAAATTAAAAAAAACCTGTCCGACATGGCAACATTGAAAGATGAAATCCACGAGATTGCATCCCATGAAAACAACCTTACCTCAATTGCAAAACTGGAAAAAGAATTTAATCATTTAGATGAGCTCAAGGACAAACTTGGCTCAATCAAACCACCCTTAGATTCTCAGACAGCGTCCACCCTGAAGCAGCAGCTCGAAGAAATCACATCCCTGCGTGAGAAACTCCCGGATATTGAAGATCTGAAAAAAAATCTTTCGGATATCCCTGAACTCAGGGACAAACTGAATGAACTTACTCGAAACCCCGATCCGCATGCCGCGATCAATGAAATACACAGCGAGATCAGTGACATTTCTGACTTAAAAAAATCCATTGATACAGTCGTTCCCCCCGAGACCCCATCGGCTTCACTCAAAGCGCTTCGCAATGAACTGAGCGAAATTGTGAACCTGGGCCAACGTTTGGAGAGAATGAACCTAGCCCCGGCGGGAGCATCTGATGCTGAACAAATTACGACATCCAAAAAGCAACCCACTCCACTAAAACCATTGCAGGATGAAGAAATTGCTTCACTGAAAAATGACTTGCGTGATTTAAAAGAAACGTTCGGCGAAATGAGACAAACTATGGCCGAATCCGCGTCCAGGGAACCGTCAATTTCCCAGGCAAAATACGAAGGCCCTGTTCCGTTGGGCCTTGATTCAAAACCGATTGTTGATCTTCTCTCTAAAATCCCGGAACAACTCTCCCAGATACAAACTGCTCAGGGAGCTTTTGGGACAGGTTATGCCGCGGGTCAGAGCGCCTCTCCTTCCGGCGGGGGTGCCGCGGGTCAGAGCGCACCTCCTTCCGGCGCGGGTGCCGCGGGTCAGAGCGCACCTCCTCAAGGAAGCGCCTCAGGACCTGGCGGGAGAAATCGAGGCGCCGGATTCGGGGATGAAGAATACAACAACGATTTCGAACTCATGAAAGAATTCGGCAGGGACAAATTCGATGACTCGATGAGCGACGAAGCGGTGTTTGAAAAAATTCTGTCTGACACCAAGGACCAGGAAAAAGACAATGCATCGTACGAGATCATTGGCGACAAGAAAAAAAAATCTGAAGAATTCAGCATAGCCGATCCGGAAATGGACCAAAAAATGCGCGAGGAGGATCGTTTCTACCGCAACATCCTGACGACCGACAAACGCAAACGCCGTGAACTCCCAATCCTGAAAGTGACATACGATTTCTCACGTCTCCCCGACGAACTCAGCCTTTCAAAAGACAAAAATATAATGGAATATTCATTCTATAAATACAAACCGATGCTTGAAAAGGCGAATGAATTCATAAAAAAAAGAAAGGTCCGCGACGCCCTCAATTACTATAAAGTCGTTATGGGCCAGAAAATCCCCCCTGAGATGAAGGCAATGATACGAAAAAATATCAACGACCTTACCGAATATCTTGAAAATTACCTCACGTTTGATTGATGGGCGCGTAAGCCATCAATTCCATGTACATCAACTGCAATCTCACATAAATAATTTTAAATTTTCCACAGGGACAGCACAGATCAGACGGGTGTCAGTCATGCTGATAAGAAGAAGCTGGTCAAAGTAAACGGTTACTGAATACTTATCCAGGCATATGCATGGAATAAGTATTGTCAGAAGGGGAGTGAATTAATTTTAGGCTTGACCTTCCGCCCTTGCACCGATATGAATACCGCAATACAATACCTGGGAAAAAACATGCAAAAAACAATATCGATCCTGGCCGCCTTTCCCTTTATACTCCTGCTGTATATCATAAGTTCAGCACAATCACCATCCTCCCCTTCGGCTTCCGTCACACAGGGAGCAACTCGGCAGTATGCGGGAACCCCGAAAACAATCGCACACGATTTCCTCGATATTGAAAAAGAATCGGGTGTCGGCAGCGATCAGTACGCGGCGATCGACACCCTCATCAATAAAGCGATGGCAAAAATCACGGAAAAAAAAAGCTATACGACTGAAGAAGCCATTCAGACTTTGCTGGCGATCGACTCAGTTCTTGCCGCACAGGGATTTACCTTTAAAAACAACTTCCTTCTCGGTAAAGGACTAGAATATAAAAAAATCGATTGCGATAATTATTGTGTACTTTATGTAGCCATCGCCGAAGTGCTGAAAATCCCCATCATACCTGTCTACGCCCCCAATCACAGCTTTCTCAGATTTTTTTTCGATGACGGCACCTATATCAACTGGGAAGTCCTGGAAAAAAAAATACAACCAGACTCTTACTACATACAAAAACTGAAAATCCCGGATTCATCAATCCGCGCCGGGGTCTACATGAAAAGCCTCACACGTCAGGAATTCATCGCGGTCGAGTACAACAACATCGGGGCTTATCTCTTGATCTCCAGGAAGTATGCCCCGGCTATACCGATCTTTAGCGCCTCAATCAGGTACAATCCACAGTTTTCGACGGCATACCACAATCGCGGTTCCTCCTACTATGCTGTGCGGCGTCTTGATGAGGCCCTTTCCGACCTCCTCAAGGCCGATGAACTCGACCCGTCCCGCGCTTCAACGCACAACACCCTTGGGGACATTTATCTCGACCGGAAAGAATACGACAAGGCTCTTTATGAATTTACTGCAAGTATAAAACTTGACCCGGCAAACTACGTACCATACAACAACATCGCAGTCATCATGAAGGTCCTCGGCAACGAAGACTCATCACAGAAATGGCTGAAAAAATCCAGAGAAATAAAAGAACGCCACGGGAAGTGACATGGAAGACGAGGAAGGAAACATATTAAATTCATCGGTCCTGCAAGAACTGACGACCATGAAAATGCCATTCGGCAAATACAAGGGATGGACACTCAGCGATCTTCCTGAATATTATATCGTCTGGTTCCACCGTGAAGGATTTCCCGCGGGCAAGCTTGGTATGATGCTGGCAACACTGTACGAGATAAAACTCAACGGGTTAGAGTATCTTTTAAGGCCATTAAAAAAACGATAAAACACTATTTTTTCCTCATCTACGGCAATGGAATTCCGATACTCTATATAGGAGGAATATTTTTATGCAGCATCGTACTCTTCTGATAATAATTGCAGTCTGCTCAAGCGTCTT
>JBFZEZ010000533.1:0-5988 GCA_041306585.1 Spirochaetota bacterium
GAAGAAAAAGAGATTGAATATATCAGGAGCGTCATGAGGGGGAAGAGCAAGGCTGGCATTATGCGTGATTCCGGCTGGCACTGGTATGAATTAAAGAGGATTGAAAATTCCGTGAATGAAAAAATTCGAATGCGGATGCTGATTTTTTTTGAAGGGTAGCGTACGAAGAGCCCCCTTGAATCCACCAGGTGGGGGACTTGAAGAATATTTTTAAGCACCCCGCTTGAGATTTAGACCCGCAGTAGGGCTCTTCGTGAATTGCTAATCCTGCACAGCGGCGAAATAGGCATGAATTTCCCGCGCGGTTTTTTCACCTATTCCCTTCACAGACATGAGTTGCTCTATCGTTGCCTTTCTTATCGCACTGATTGATTTAAAGTGATTGAGAAGGATTTTTTTTGCAGCCGGGCCGATGCCGGGTATTCTGTCCAATTCGGAGAGGGTTGTTTTTTTGTCCCTGAGATTTCTATGATATGTTACGGCGAACCTGTGGGCCTCGTCCCTTATGTGTTTTATGATGGCAAGACCGGGAGAGTCATCAGGCAGCCTGATCGGTATACCGCTTCCTGTTGTGTAAATTTCCTCGAAGTTTTTAGCTATTGATATGATCATGATGCCGAGATCGAAATTTTTTGACGCCTCGACCGCTCGGCCAAGCTGTCCCTTGCCTCCGTCAATCACCATGAGGTCCGGTTTGTCGAGGTTCTCGTTCGTGAGGTGCTGCACCCGCCGGGAGACCACTTCGTGGATCATGGCAGGATCGTTCGGGGTATCGCCGCCGCGAATGCGGTAACGCCGGTAGCCCGACTTGTCCGGGAGACCATCGTGGAATACGACCATGGATGCAACAGCATCTTTCCCGTGGAAGTTGGAGATATCAAAACATTCAATGACCTGGGGGGGCCGTTCCATGGTGAGGGCCTCCTTCAGTTCCTGGAGCCCCTTTTCGCGCTTGAGGTAATCCCCGTGTGCCTGGCGGTCAGCTGCTATCATATCGATGTTTTTCTGGATGAGCCCGATGACCCCTTTCTCATCGCGTGATGCAGGGGGGGCCAGTGCGACTTTTCTTCCGGTTTTTTCCTGCAAAAATTTTTCAATTATTCCCCCGTCAGGGATCCGGTGCTGGAGAACAATCTTGTGCGGTACCTCCGAGCGTTCGTAATAATCCAGAAGGAATGACTGGACTATCTCTCCAGGCCCCGCATATTCCGTGTTGCCGAATATTGAAATTTTTCTCCCCAACATGACCCCGCCCCGGAATTCAAAGAGGACGAGCACAGCCTCGTCGCCGAAAATGGAGAGACCGACAAAATCCTGGTCGGTATTGACCGGCAAATCAACGTTCTGCCTTTCAGAAATGGTCTGAATGTTATATATGATGTCCCGCACCCGCGCTGCTTTTTCATAGTTCATCCCTTCCGCGTATGAATTCATCCGCGCATGCAAGTCGCGTATTACCGGTTCGACGTGCCCTTCCAGGAAACGTATTGCGTTATCGACCATGCCGAGATATTCAGCGCGGGTTATGTCGCCGGTGCATACCCCGCTGCATCGTTTCATCTGGTAATTAAGGCAGGGGCGTTCATTTTTTTTCAGGGGGATTTCCCTCGTACATGTCTTTAATGTGAAAATCGAATTGATCATCCAGACTGTTTTTCTCGCTGCTTTTGCATCAGTATAGGGGCCAAAGTAGCGGTTTTTATTTTTCATCAATTTCCTGGTATAGATGACGCGCGGGTATTCATCCTCAAGCGTGACAGCAATGTAGGGGTACCGCTTATCGTCTTTGAGGCGGATATTGTACTTGGGTTTGTGTTTTTTTATAAGGTTGCTTTCAAGGACCAGGGCTTCAATCTCGGAATTTGTTGCGATGTACTCGATGTCGTTTATGAATTTTACCAGGACGCTTGTCTTCGGATCACGATTCGTGTTCTGGAAGTACGATGAGACCCTTTTTTTCAGGGAGGACGCCTTGCCTATGTAAATGATAGCCCGTTCGGCGTCTTTCATGAGATAGACGCCGGGGCTGTCCGGGAGCAGGGATACTATATTTTTGATATGGTCATGCTGGATCATTGTCTGTAAGGAATTTTTTTACCTTGACGATGTATTTTTGAGTGATATCGTATGCTGGATTTTCCGCCGCGGCTTTTTCAAGCATTGTGAGGGATTGCTTGTAATCCTTTTTTTTGGCGTAGGCGACCCCGAGGTTGAAATAGCTGCCGAAGCTTTCAGGCTTCAGTATCGTAAGGGTCCTGAAAATGGCAATTGAATCATCCAGCTTGTTTTCCTTGAGCATTGTTACGCCGATGTTGAACAGCTCCTTCTCGGGCTCATGGTGTCCGCGGTCTTTTTTATCCTTGAGTTCGTCCATGAGGCTGTTGAATGAAAGGGCGAGCTTGTTGAGCTCGTTGTCAGTTTCGTGAAGGTTCAGTTCCAGTTCACCCTGTGCGGCCCTGTCGATATAGTGGGAGAGGTTGTCTATCAGGAGGGAATAATTATGGGTAAAAATGAGTGTCAGGAGTATGACCGCAATTGCAAGTACAACTGTTATCACTATTGAGATGATTCTGGTTACTCTGATTGAACTTGAATAATTTTCGATGGCATGCATGATGTCGGAGTTTGAAATCATGTATTGGATGATAAGGTTTTTTCCGTCAAATGACAGCGGGTAATACACGTTCTGCCAGGTGATGTTTCCCCGTTTATAGAGGTTCGGTTCCACAACGCCGTGCAGCAGGCCTTCCTTGAGGTAATTGTATTCCTTCTCTTCCTGAACGACTTCTTTATTACTGATGGGGACCACTAAATTTTGGTTTATCGAAACCGTGTCAACCACCCTGAAAAAATTTTCATCGGAAGTCTGAGAATAAATGATCGCATGCAGGTAATCCTTTTCCTCGCTGCAATAGCGGAGAATTTCTTTTTTTATTTCATTAGTTTTTTTGTGTTGCATGGCCGTGAGGCGCTCGGTTATGATTTCAGCCTTGTCCAGCAGTATATCTTCATAATTTTCCATCAGTGTTTTTTTCAGTACTGACTTGTTTCTTAGCGTTGTAATATGGAAGAAAAGCGCCATAGAGATTATAAGAATGGCGTAAATAATACCGATAGCTATTATGAATTTTCTGGATATCAGGGAATTTTTGTCACTTCTGGTCATCAGTGTCGCCTCGGTAAAGTTTGTCGGCGTTGTTTATCAGGTTGTTCATGAAGGGCCCCCGGATCGGTGTAATTTTTTTATGCTGCAAAAAGGTCGACTGTTTTAATCTGTGAAAGGGGGATTCTCTTCTCGCTATGGGTTTTGTCGAATGTGACAATCTCATCGTCTTCAAGGGACCTGTTTTTGTATAATTCAATCTCAATGCCGTCCTGCATCACGAGTATTATGTCCAGTCCTTTTATGTCCAGGTATTTCGATAGAAGTTTTTTGAAATTTTTGCTCTTTTTTGTCCTGCTCATTACAGCCTCCGATTACATGTATTGTATTATGTCTCTTTTATATTATCGGAAATATGTCTCATCGGTTAAGTATTTTTTTCAGGGATTATGGTTTTTGAAGAATTATTCTTCAAATCCGAGGCGCCAGAGGGCTGTGCCTGCCAGGCGGAAGGAACGTGCACGTTCGGTGAGGAGTTCAATGGTCTTTTGATCGGAAAAGAATACCCGGTACATTTTGTCTTCGGAAGAATACGAGAAATAGACATTTCCCGATGAATGACGAATCGAACCGTATTTTTTAGCAAGATCGCTTCCGGTTTTTGCTGAAAGTGCTTCAGCCTTGTTGTTTTTTCCCCATCGATAACCATACGCAGGGATCCCGAGCCAGACCTGTTCAGGTTTGAAATATTTTAATATATGCTGAATGTTTTTTTCTGTCCATTTTATATCTGTAACCGGTCCCGGATCAGTACCTTGCCTTCTGTAATCGTAGCACATAAGTATCACCTGGTCCAGGTATTCCCCAATAATGGATGGATTATGGAACCCTCCCCATTCTTCCGGGAAATCGACCTGCGGGAAAAGGGTCATGGTGATTTTTGTTTTGTTTAAGCGTTTGCGCAGAAGCCCCAGAAAACGCGCGAGGTCATAAGAATAATCGGGTGTAAGATATTCAAGATCGAGATTTATACCGGTAAAATTTTGCTTTCTGACCAGCCTGGATATATTTGAAAGGGCAGCCTTAACAGCCTCATCGGATTTCAAAAGAATTCCGCCTTCAGCAGGGGATATAAATGATATGACCGGGTATACCTCGACCTTGTTTTTATTCGCAATTTTTATGCATTTTTTTATTATGATTTCGCTCGAAGCAATGATTTCTCCTTTTGCGTTGAGCTGCCATCCTGTTATGCCTAAAGTGTTATATTTCGGTATGGTTTTATGTATATAATCATCGGACAATTTGGATGCATGAAATACATATCCCCATTTTTTCAGCTGGATATCCTGGGATTGAACGGGTGTGCCCGCAAAGAATAATATTATTGTTATGGCAATGAATTGTTTCATTATTTTTTTTTAGAGAATACTCCTGTAAGTGCAAGTAGTTTTTTTTTATAAAAAAAAAAGCTTGATTCTACCGATATGAATTATAATTGTATCCTTATTATGATATTATTAACAAATGAACAAAAAAGGAAACTGAAGGGACTTGCGCATTCCCTTAAGCCTGTAATTCAAATCGGTCAAAAAGGGATTACCGAAAGCCTCGTAAAAGCGGTTCATTGCGCGCTTGACGATCATGAACTGATTAAAATGAAATTTATAGATTACAAGGACCAAAAAAACGAACTTGTCAATGAAATAATCGGGCAGACAGGGAGTAGCCTTGTGCAGATAATTGGGAATGTCGCGATCCTGTATCGTCAGGGCAGAGATGTATCTAAAAGGCTGATTAAACTTTAATAATTATTTTAAAATTTAAGGAAGTTACTATGTTAAAAGTCGCATTTATTGGTTGGAGAGGAATGGTCGGGTCTGTCCTCATGGACAGAATGATTGCTGAAAACGATTTCAGAGACTATGAGCCAGTGTTTGCATCCACTTCCCAAGCAGGCCAAAAAGGACCGGAGATAGGCATCGCGACACCCCCGCTCAGGGATGCATTTGATACGGGCCTGCTCTCACAAATGGATATTATTGTCACCTGCCAGGGAACTGATTATACAAAAAAGGTTTACCCTGAGTTGAAAAAAGCCGGATGGAACGGTTATTGGATTGATGCAGCTTCCTATCTGCGCATGGAAAAGGAGAGCGTGATTGTTCTTGATCCTGTTAATCGTGACGTTATTGATAGCTCGCTCAGCGCAGGGATAAAGAACTATATCGGCGGCAACTGTACCGTGAGCCTCATGCTCATGGCTATGGGCGAACTGTTTAAAAAAGGGCTTATTGAATGGATTACCACTATGACATATCAGGCCGCTTCAGGGGCTGGTGCGAAGAATATGCGGGAGCTCGTTTCCCAGATGCAGGCGATCAGCCTCGCATCGAAAGACCTGCTCGATAACCCTGCTTCATCAATCCTCGATCTGGATAAAAAGGTAACAGACACCATGCATGGTCCTTCATTCCCTGTCGAAAGTTTCGGGGTACCCCTTGCCGGCAGCGTGATCCCCTGGATCGACAGCGCGGTTGAAAATGGCCAGAGCAAGGAAGAGTGGAAAGGCTTCGCTGAAACGAATAAAATACTGCAGACGAAAAAGCCGATCCCGATTGACGGGCTCTGCGTCCGTATAGGCGCCATGCGCTGCCATAGCCAGGCATTGACCGTTAAGCTGACTAAAAACGTCCCCATTGATGAAATTACCGATATCATTCGAGGATCTAATGAATGGGTACGGGTTGTCAATAATACCAAGGAAGAAACTGTAAAACAACTGACGCCGTCAGCTATAACTGGTACATTGACTGTCCCAATCGGACGAATACATAAACTTAATATAGGACCTGATTATATGACTGCGTATACAGTCGGCGATC
>JBFZEZ010000534.1:0-4180 GCA_041306585.1 Spirochaetota bacterium
TATCGCAGTTACTAAATACTTTGATAATGACCAAAGCAAAGTAGTAATATATGCAGATAATGCTTTGGAAGAATCATTTAATTTTAATAATGCAAGGATAAATAAGTTTAACCAACGAATTAAAGATATTGCGGACCAATTTAATAATAATATTTATAGAAATGTAACTCAGACGTTTGGGCAACCCTATGATGTGGATGAGAATGGAAAAACTATTATTGTATTAACAAACTTATCTTCAATAAATAACTCACAATTGTCCGGATATTTTAACAATCTGGATTTTTATTGTAAAAAATATGTGAAAGAATACAATAAGCAGAAGGGGACAGTGTGGCAATCTAATCAGGCAGATGTATTATACATACATTACAACCACTCCGATGAGGATTTGTATGCAACAGTTGCCCACGAGTTTCAACACTTAATTAATTATTCTTCCCGCATCGGTTCCGATCGTTTTATGGACACTTGGATAAATGAAGGGTTGTCTGAAGCAGCATCTCATTTGTGTTCTGGTGTATTAATGGGACGTATAGATGATTTTAATAGGTATTATCAAAACAAAAAAAACGACGGCTTATATTTCTGGCATCCCTATTTTCCAACCCTTCTCGATTATGCAATGTCATATTTATTTTTTCAATATATGTGGGAGCACTCTGAAAAAAGTAATTTATTCAAAAATATCATTCAGCATGGGGGTACCGGACTGGAAGCGCTGTATTATGCCATATCCCATGACAGGAAATTAAAAGAATGGGGGGGGGCCCCGGAAGAAATTTTTAATAAAATCGTATTGAGATGGTATGCGACAAATGCGGGTGTTAAAAACAATAAAGAATACAATTACGGCCAGGAGAATATAAATGTTAATGCAGATGCAGTGATTCGGGACAAAGCAAAAATTAAAGAAAATAACAGTTATGAAAAAGCAAATTTAGATAGCGGCGGGGCCGCAATCGTAAGAATGGATAAAGATTTAAAGGATCCCAAAGAAGGATTTCTGTATCTGAGTATTAATCTTGATGGGAGCGGCGAGGATTTTTCAGGAAAAGTTAAAAGAGATATATTTATTGTTGTAAATAATATGTATTCACCCAATAGTTCCAATGTCATACCGACGGATTTACCTATAGATAATGATAGCACGAGTCTGACAAGGAATTCGGTATTGAATGATGTTCATTCCGAAGAAAACGAATCAAAAGTCTCGACCAGTGTTGTTGATTTTCATGTGAACTTTGTTAACGAATAGGGGATTTCTGATGAAAAAAATATGTTTAATATTGGTCCTTTGTGTCGTTTTCAGCGTCGGTTGCAATCATAAAACCGGTGAGTTGTACCCTGTCAAACTCCAGGGGAAATTCAGAACGGTTGGCAGCGAACCTTTTACAGACTTTGTATTTTCTGCCACAAACGGGAAAGACTATATGATTCATGCTCAATCAGTTGAAGCATGTAAAAATATTCAGTATAAAGATACATTGCAAATTGAAGGAATGGCATCTGAATTGCATGCATATAGTAAAAAAATAGACAGGAATTCCACGACATATTTTTTAAGGGTTAACAAGATATATATCGATGGCAACCCGAAACCACTCGTCATTAATGATAAATAATTATATATGATATCAATTGCCCCCGCGTCTCAGACGCGGGGGCAATTGATTATCTCTCCCTTCGCTTGGGTCTATAGCGCCAGCGGTTGTTGCTCCCCCCCGATGGTTGCTGGGGAGTTTTGTTCCCGCTCGTATCAGGGGCGTGCTTTTTCTGCTCGCTTACCCTGACCTCTTCCTTGTTTTTTATTTTTTTAGAGGGGAATTTTTTCCAATCGAAACGATGTACAATGTCCGCGAGTACCAGCAGGTCCTTGTGAACCGATTCGTCAACCCCGCACCATAACGTTACAGTAGCGCCGGATTCCTTTGTCGCCTCGATCGCGGGAATGAAGTCGCTGTCCCCGGCTACAACGATCGCGTGTTGGATGTGGCCGGCTGCCGAATGGCGCACCATGTCGACTGAAAGGAGAACGTCCACGCGCTTCTGTTCAAAGGTCTCCCTGTAACCGTCCCATCTCCTCTGGAGCTTGCCGAGGCGGACCCCCCAACGCTCGAGTGAGCGAAGTTCGTGCATGAAGATGTCGTGCTCTTTCATCCGCTGTTTTTCAGCTTCTGTCGGTTCGGTCGACATCCAGGGCGGGCAGTAGTAGAAATAACACCGCAACAGGTCAATCGGGGTCTGTTTCCTCAGTGGTTTCAAAAGATAATCCACGATATCCTTGTAATCGGGTGCCAGGTCGAAAGGTTTCAGATGTGACAGTATATATGCTCCATCTATAAAAATTGCTGCTCTCATTAAGTTCCTCCTTCAAATTGTTCAAATTGTTCAAATTGTTTTGCGGCGCATCAAAATGTTTTGCTGTTGCTACAGCTCGTCAATGATCACCGATATCATTTCCCGGGCGTCGTTGATATCGTCCTGCAGACGTTTGAGGTCGCGCAGGTTGTTTTCTTTTTTTGCCCTGGCATATCTATCCAGGAGTGTTTTCAGCGACTGCGACAGGGAATCTATTTCGGCGTCCAATCCGGCGTACGAATCGGCAGCGCCGTAGGCTGCAATCCCTGAACGCATCGTGGAGAGGTCGACGATTTCCCCCCAGCGCGGTACGAATGTCTGGAAACCAAACCGGCCGCGGACTGATTCGGCGAATGTAATCGTGGCCTGTTCTTCGCCGTGTACGACGAAAACTTTTAGGGACTTATTTTTAATTGTACTCATCCACTCAAGCAGGCCGTCCCGGTCGGCATGCGCTGAAAAGCCCCCCAGTGTGTGGATTTTTGCCCTTACAGCGACATCGTCCCCATAAATTTTTACCTGTTTTGCCCCGTCGATGATGCGCCTGCCGAGTGTTCCCTCGGCCTGATATCCGACGAAGATAATGCTCGACTCGGGTTTATACAGGTTATACATAAGGTGAAATTTAATTCTTCCCGCAGTGCACATGCCGCTTGCGGAAATAATGATGGCCCCGCGCGCCTCATTGTTTAGCCGCCGCGATTCCTCTGTGGTTGTAACGAAGTGCAGGTTCGGGAAATCGAGGGGACTGTCGCCGGCCAGGAGGCGTTCTTTAACATCATCATCAAAACACTCCCCGTTTTCCTGGAATATCTTCGTAGCCGAAACCGCGAGGGGTGAATCGATATACACCGGGATAGGGGGGATCTCGCCGTTCTTAAATAGTTCGGCCAGCGTGAAGATGATCTCCTGCGTCCGTTCGACTGCGAATGCCGGAATCACGATGTTGCCGGACCTGTTGTATGATTCAAGGATGATCTTCTTGAATTCCTCGTAGGTTTCTTCCTTGTTTTTGTGAAGCCGGTCCCCGTAGGTTGATTCGACAAGGAGAATATCCGCGTCCTCGATTGTCTCGGGATCGCGGATAATGGCCTGCTCCTTCTGGCCGATGTCCCCTGAAAATACTATCTTGGTTTTTTTCCCTTTTTCCTCCACCCAGACCTCGATGAACGACGATCCAAGAATATGCCCGGCGTCCCTGAACCGAACCTCGATCCGGGGGTGTATCCTGATAATGGCGCCGTAAGCAACCGGCTCGAAATTTTTGATGGAATACATCCCGTCGTCTGCCGTATAAAGCGGTTCGATAGGTTCACGCCCGAGTTTTCTGTTTTTCCGGTTTGTGATCCCGGCATCCATCTCCTGGATATGTCCGCTGTCGGGGAGCATCACCCTGCAGAGGTCTGTCGTTGCCGTGGTTGCGTAGATTTTTCCGGTAAAACCGTTTTTAACAAGGCGGGGAATGAGTCCGCTGTGGTCTATATGCGCATGGGTGAGGAGAAGGCAATCGATCTTTTCCGGCGCATATATCAGGTGCATCTCGTAGCGGTCTTTCAGTTCCCGCTTCCCCTGAAACATAACGCAGTCTATCATGACGGTAAAATCGATGTCATAGAGTATGAAGGATGAACCGGTAACCGTCCGTGCCCCCCCTACGAATTCTATGCGCATATGGCCTCAATACCTCATTTTTCTGAAAATGAAAAAATAAATCTACTATACATAGTGCGGCATATTAGTCAATGAATTTAAATAACAGAGAAAAAAGAAAAAATTTTTGTTGTCAAATTTGCGGAATGGTGCTCAATAGTCCTTTGAT
>JBFZEZ010000535.1:0-2915 GCA_041306585.1 Spirochaetota bacterium
TTGCATCAATAAGCCCCCTCCGGGGGCGGCGGAAGCATATTTTAAAAATACATTAAATCAATCCGCCGGGGGCTCCCGCTGAAGTATTTACACTTCATAAAATGTGGGTAGTTGTTAGCCTACGAGGGATTTAGGTGGGGGGTATTATTAATCAGTAATAAAGTGCAAAACAGGACCTTAAGAAACAGAATAGATTACATTTCTTATAAAGTAGTGAATATATTTCTCCGATCTATATAACATGAAGAATTCGTTCTACATCCCCCTCCTTTCTTTATTTCTCGCGTTATTTATATCAAATATCGGGGGTGTTGACGCCCTGTGCGGTGAAAAGGCCAGAAAATCAAAAGATAAAGATATTGCAGACCTTGAAAATGCTATTATCATTCAGGGACTGGAAATGGAATCAGAACAGCCGTTTGACGAAAATGACAGCTATGACGAAGGTGAAATAATATACGACAATTCATTTGATGATTCACTTCCCGTAAAGACCCCGGATGCAAAGAATGCCTTGAAAAAAAAAGGTACGAAAGAAAAGACCACAATAGATGTTCCCGGAATAAGCGATTTGAAGGCCAAGGACAGACGCTGGCACATAACGAGATATAAAATAAAAAAAAATGATAACTTGTGGCAGATAGCCCGGAAGTTCGGCATCGATTATAGGGTTATCATCAAGCTAAACGGGATCGAAAGCCCCGGCAGTCTTCACCCGGGAAAAAGCATTAAAGTGCCGAGCCGTAATGGAGCCATATACACGGTCAGGAAGGGGGACACCCTGTTTGGACTCGCAAAACGTTTTAATATGGACAAGCAGAAGATTTTATCATATAACCGGATAAAGGCTGATAAAATCCGTGTCGGATCAGAGCTCTTCCTCCCTGATGTGAGTCAGGCGTTAATGCACACACATGTTAAAAAATCGGAATCAGTCAATATCTCCGCGAATAAGTCAGGTCTCCATATCTCCTGGCCTCTTCATGGGAGAATTACTTCGGGGTTCGGTACCCGTAATGATCCTTTTACGGGAGTGCGCAAATTCCATTGCGGGATCGATATCGGCGCAAACATCGGGACACCGGTGAGGGCGGCGGCCCCGGGGCGGGTCATTTTCAGCGGGTGGAAGGGGGGATACGGAAAGGTCATCATTATCCGCCATAAAGGGGGGTATATTACTGTGTATGCCCATAATAACAAGAATATTGTCAGCGAAAACGATTGGGTGCCGGCACGTAAGGTGATAGCATACTCCGGCATGTCAGGCGCGGTCACGGGCGCCCATCTTCATTTCGAGGTTCGGAAATATATCAATCCATTAAATCCAAGAAGGTTTTTAAACTGATGAGAGCCGGATTAACTTCTATAATTTTGTTATGCGTATATGCCGTATTTTTTTCCATGCCGCTTGCGGCAGGCATGATTATGGATCCCATGAAAGAGCGTATGACTGTTTTTTATACGCAAAGCCAGAAGGAAGGGTGGAATGCCATGCTGCGGGGCCTGGTCGTATCAATTTCCACCCGCCAGGTTATTGATACAAATGATATCTCCCAGGCTATTCGAGAGAACAGCTCGATCACAATACGGCTTTATTCAGGAGATACTGTATTAGAAGGGGACGAACTTTTTGTTGTGAATGACCGGAACCTGATTATAGCCCGTATGAAGGTTGCCGTTGTGTTCAAGAGTATAACATTCGACACCATGGCAATCGGGTATGGTAATTTCAAATTCGCTCATGACGGTGACAGGGTTGTTCAGCGCGTTCAGGAGCTTCACGGCCACACCAGTTACCTTTTTAAATCACGCGGCGACTATTTCACCGCCACCGGAGATGAGGGGAATGCAATCAGCGAATACAAAAAAGCGCTCGATCTCGATGGAAACAATCCTTCTGCCCGCCTTGAGTTGGGATATGTATATCTGAAACAGGGACTGGTACAATTCGCGTCGAAGGAATTTGAAATAGGGTATAAAAATATCGGCAGAATCTATGACAATGAAGACCGATACCGTCTATTCCGGGGTCTTGTTCATGTACGCTTCGAGGAAGTGTATAATACCGGTGTTCCTGAAAAATTAAAGAAGAAATTCCGGGAAGAGGGGATCAGCTTTGCACATGAAGCCCTGAAGATATATCCTGAGTCGGTTGAAGTCAATTACATGCTTGGTTATTTTAATTACAGGACCCCGAATCCGTCTGATACAAAGGCACGGGACTATTTTTTAAAGGTGGTTGAACTGGATCCGGAACATGTTGACGCATATGTATGCCTCTCGGAATTATATTTGAAGCATAAAAATAAGGAAAAATCAAGGTCCTATGCTGAAAAAGCGCTCCAATGCGATCCTTCCAATGTTAAGGTCCGGGAATTGCTGAAAATTCTCAAGGGTATTAATAAATAATTTTTTTCCCCTGCGCGTCGTAGAGACGCAAAATTTTGCGTCTCTACGCATAAAATAATTCATCCGGAATGTCATAGTTGAGGGGTTGTAGATTTGTATGGTTTTTGATATTATTTTTTTATGCCTTTCGATGTCGTTTGTCGTACATATATTGATAATATTATTTTACTTTATCAATAAAAGCAAAAGGCTATTTATTTTATTCCTTGTTACCGCATTCACGAATATCTTCCTCGGGTGCGTTATGACTGTGCTGGTCTTCAAAAATCCCACCAGGATCAGGGTTTTGCATTTCGATATGATCCTCTGGGTCCTTTCAGGTTTTGTGATGGTGATCATGCTGTCAGCGAAGATATATATTATAAGCAATATTATGAAGAGAAAAAAAGATCCTTCCATGTATCATAGTAACTACTTCGGAAAAAGGGTGTATGAGAAGGATGTGGTAAGGAAGCAAGAACTGGCGGCCATTATGATCAACATTCCATTCTTTGTCTTATGTGGTG
>JBFZEZ010000536.1:0-6630 GCA_041306585.1 Spirochaetota bacterium
TGAACGATTACCCCGGCTACGTGAGGTCCCTTGCCTCATTCGCGGCCTCGCCGAAGACTGACCCTGCGGCGCTTGCCGATATCCTTTCCGATGCCGGGAAATGCCGGCCCTCGGTAGCTGCAGGCGATTTCAGTGCGTGCAACGCGTTCGACTGCATGACTCAGCTTGACGCGATCAGCGTCCCGGTGCTTGTGCTCACGGCCGGAGATGACCGCCTCTCGCCCTCGAAGTACGGGACATACCTTGCCGCGAACATCAGAAATTCCAGGACCGCGCATATCGCTGACGCCGGTCACATGTCGCCAGTTGAGAAACCGGAAGAGGTGAATGCAGCGATCAGGGGGTTTATCAGTATGTTTTTTTAAGCAGCTATCACCGTCATCGAAAATTCTTTATTGAAAACCTGACATAATGAATATTATGATTATCTTAAAAATATAGTCTGGGGAATTCCGAAGGGGTGCACATCACCAGCAGTTCTCGTTACGGCTTATCGGCCGGATCCGACAAAGTGGATTGAGAATTTCACAAGGAGGAAAAAATGACATGTTTAATTTTTTTGCTCCGACTACTGCCTGTATATGTTTTTCAGGAGATATGCGGACAATAAATTTTCCAGAATACTCCTTATTCGGCTTTTTATTGAATTTTTCACACAATTCAAGATAAGCATCAATAGATTCCCGAAATTCCTTTTCGATATCTTTGGCATTTTCAGCCTGGAACGAAATTATATCATCGAATACCCTGCATCAAACCAGTAAATCCCTTGACATAAAACTTTAAGCATTTAAATAAGTAAGCAATATTTTCTTTAAATTTAATGTAGAACATACAATCGTATATTCAACAACTGAACAAATTTTTGGTTTTCCACATCATGTATCTTAAAGGATGGATTCCCGCCTACACGGGAATGACAAGGGCAAGGAAAACAAATTTATAGTAAGTAAAAAAAAATAAAATTTAGGAAGGAAACGTATGAAACCAACTGTTAAACCCACAATCCCAAATTTTTCATCAGGACCGTGCGCAAAAAGACCGGGATATTCGCTGGCATCCCTCCCGGTGAACATTCTTGGACGTTCCCACAGATCATCCCTGGGCAAAGCCAGGCTTACAAAGAGCATTGAAGAAACAAAACGCCTACTCGGTATTCCGGCAGATTACCGTGTTGGTATCGTCCCCGCCTCTGACACCGGAGCATTCGAAATGGCGATGTGGTCACTCCTCGGGGCACGCCCGGTAGACATATTCTTCTGGGAATCGTTCGGCCAGGGCTGGGCAACCGATATCAACAAGCAGCTGAAGCTCCCCAACACACGGGTGTTCGAAGCGCCTTACGGCAAACTCCCGGACCTCAGCCAGGCTGATATGAACCATGACATTGTACTTGCATGGAACGGCACTACGAGCGGTGTGAAAGTCCCGGACGGCAACTGGATCAGCGATTCGCGCGAAGGACTTGTACTCTGTGATGCCACGAGCGCAGTCTTTGCAATGGAAATACCCTGGAAAAAACTCGATGTGACTACCTTTTCATGGCAAAAGGTCCTCGGCGGTGAAGCTGCCCATGGAATAATCATACTGTCGCCGCGCGCAGTGGAACGGCTGAAGACCTACAAACCGGCATGGCCGCTTCCAAAAATATTCCGCATGACAAAGGGGGGGGAACTTCTCGAGGAAATTTTTGAAGGGTCCACTATCAATACCCCTTCAATGATCGCGAACGAAGATTACCTTGACGCCCTTGCATGGGCCGATTCAATCGGCGGCCTTCCTGAGCTCATCAAACGCTCGGAGGCCAATCTTGCTGTATTTGAGGAATTCGTTACAACCCATCCCTGGATCAGTTTCCTTGCAGATAAAAAGGAATATCGTTCGAACACAAGCGTCTGTTTTGTGCTAGACCTTCCCGCGGATAAAGTCAAAAAAATGGTCAAGCTGCTCGATGGTGAATCAGCCGCCTTCGATTGCGGGGCGTACAAGGATGCACCTGCAGGACTTCGTTTCTGGTGCGGGGCCACTGTCCAAAAAAGCGATATTGAAAAGGTACTTCCGTGGCTTGAGTGGGCTTATGAAGAAGTGAAAAAAGCCTGATCGGAAACCGGCCTTGAGTATCTAAAGATCATGCCGTAAGATTCGGCGCTACCTACCCCTTCGATCCCCGTGCCAGATCCCTGATGCGAGGATCAAAGGGGTTACATTCGCGGGCGCGGCTGATTTTCGGCTGAGCGCCGGCCCTGTCTCCAATGGCAATGAGGCACTCGGCATATTTAAGCCAGCCCCCGTAATAGGCCGGTGCAAGCTCGGAGACGCGGCGGAAATTCCCCGCTGCCTCGCCGAAGTTGCCGGCATGAAAATGAAGCTTACCCAGGCGCATGTACCCCCATGCATTGTGGGGATGCTGCCGCGTTACCGAGCGGTAAAGGCTGCCGCTCTTCACATACTCCTCCTGATCGAGCCAGTAGTCACCTTCGAGGATGTCGGTGACCCAACAGTCACCTGCGGCCTCGCGCCGGTGCTGCACAAAATCCCTGGCATGGTACCATGACCGCCCGCGGATGGTCCCCAGTTCATTTGTGAGGCGCCCTATCCAGCGGCCGGTCTCTTCGTCATTGCGCACAAATAAACCCGGGGCTTTATCATCAAACCAGCGTTTATCGGAGATATCCCCGATACCTTTTGCATCTTCATACAGCTTGGTGCCGGGATAATAAGCGACGGGGGACACAATGCCGTCACCGGGAAGTATGCGCCGAACAAGCCTGCGCGTTTTTTCTATATCCTCTCCCTTTTCATCCCGCATTCCCGCCATAAGGTATATAGAGAGGTACACCCCGACCTTCCGGGTGGCCCCGGCTGCACGCTCTATCTGCTCAATCGTCGCATGTTTATCGTACATTTCAAGCATCCTCTGCGACCCGGACTCGACACCGTACTGTATATGTTCAAGCCCCGCGCATTTCATTGCCGTGAGCATCTCCTCATCAATTGTGTCCACACGGGCCTGGCAGTTCCACATGAGGTAGATCCCGCTTGCAGAGAGGAGTCTGCAGAACTTGAGGACCCGCTTTTTATTCAGGGTGAAATTATCATCTCGGATTGAAAAATAGATGATGCCTTGCTTACGGTACAGGTGCTCTATCTCGCTCATGATGTTTTCTGCGCTCCGGTAGGTCACCTTCCCTTTCCAGAATGATGGGGAAGAACAGAACGTGCAGGCGTTGGGACATCCGCGCGATGTGATGATATATTTATACTGTTCGTTCGTGTTGACCCCGAGTAGTTCACCCCTGAAAAGGGATGGGAATGGGAGCTTGTCCAGGTCGGTGACGCGTTCTCCGTCAATTATCCGCGACGGGAGTTCCCCTTTACTGATCATTCGCAGGAGGCTCATGAAGGCATCCTCGGCTTCGAAACGTATGATATGATCGATCTCCGGATACCGATGTGCGATCTCGTCGGCGAGAAATGTTGCGTGGGGACCTCCGGCGACGATTGTGAGTCCTGGCATCCGTTTTTTTATAGCCCGTATGAGGTTCAGGGAGTCGATACGGTTAAATGAAAAAAGAGAGACGCCCAGGAGGTCGGGTTTCGCGCGTTCGATGATGTCAGTTCCCCTCCTCACCCCCTCCTGCGACAGATTCGCGAGGGTGACATCAAACCCTTTTTTTTCGCACAACGCAGCGATTGACGAAAGTCCATGAGGAACAAGGGACATGTAATAATCATGCCGCATGGCATAAGGGGCGATGTATACGAGCATCACCTTCAAAGGCAGTCCCCGTTCAGGGCGTTGACATAGACCGGCGCGAGGTGTGCGACATCTTTTATCCCCGCAAATAGTATTCCTTTGGTAAACATGGCGGTATTTTTGCGGTACATCCTGTTCCATGTGTGAAGGAACTCGCGCGCAAGCGGGACATAGGACCAATGCCATTTTTCTTCGCAATACCCCTTCTTCCTTCCAGGGGAGTACGGCTGACAGAAACCATATGACCCGGCATGTTCAACCAGCCATGTATACAGGACCTTTCCTTCACCGGAGATGTAATATTCGTTAGTGAGGAAGTTAATGTCGAAGTCGGTCCCCCAGTGATGGCGGGAGGTGCCTGGCATCGATGAATACATAAGGATGGCCTCCCCGCGTTTCAGGGGATCTTTAAATTTTTCTTTCAGGTTTATTCCGTTGACAGGTTGTTTACCGTTGAATTTTTCCTCCCAGATATATTTCTGGTCGGTAAAGTTCCTGGTTGAACTTTGCACATAAAAAGGAATTGCCGGATGGTCCTTGTGAAACGCGTCATACATTTTCTTCAAAGCCTTCGCCGTTTCACTGCGAAGGTAATGGACCTTGCCGTCAGTTGGGATGCCGACTTTATCCAGTCGAATGAATAATGGGTGCTGTGCAGGATTAAATTCACCCCGGATATAGGCATCCGGCCGGGTGGTGCCGTAGATGCCGTTATTACTGAATGCTGTATTTTTTAAAATAAAAAAAATTGCGATGAACAATATTGTAGAGACGCAAAATTTTGCGTCTCTACGAATTGCAATCATCAATGGTTCTCCATCTGGCTGGTTGCGGGGGGATATATACCTTTGTGACGGCGATATATTGCTATTCCGAACCTGATGCATCCGCATAACGCCACAAAACCGGCTATGATACAGCAGATATATATGACATTATGTACAAATACTGAATAATCCCTCATAAAATCCATGATTACCTGGTCCATACATGACTCCTTTGGAAATAATTACACTGATAGCGTTTATTATTAAAAAAATTCCTGCTATTATGTCAAATAATAATTTTTTGTGGAAAAACTTTTACTGTGTGAGTTTAAGCTCCTGCTCAATCAGTTTATCAAGAACATCCCTGACAACCTTGTACTCGTATTTTCTTCCATTTATGAAAATCGATGGGGTGCTGTCTACACCGAGCTTTATTCCCTGATCGATTTGGCGTTTAAGTTCGGCCGTTGTTGCCGGCGAAAGAAGTCTCTGCTCGAACAAGGCGGGATCAATCGATACCTGTCGTGCCAGTTCCCTGAGCTCAACAATTCCCGGTGTTTTCCATTGCAACCTGAAAACAAGTTCATAGTACTCCCTGAACTTTCCAAAATATGATGCACAGATCGCCCCCTTGGACAAATAGCAGGAACCCTCGTGAAGCTGATGCTCCATGATGGTGTTACAGTTTGCATCGAGGGGAAAGTTCATAAAGTAAACCTTGACTTTTTCAGGGTTTTCCTGCACGATCGAGTGGAGCACCTGGGACGTCTTTGCGCAGCTCGGGCACATAAAATCAGAAAACTTAACAATAGCAATCGGGGCCGAGGGTTTGCCGAGAACCTGGGCCTTCGAAACATCGATATTTACCGGTTTCACTTCCTGGAACTCAGCGAGGATTTGATCGATTTTCTGATCACGTATTTCGGCAACAAAGGAACTTTTTTTGAATATGAAGTACCGGTTGATACCGTAACCGACTACCCCAGACAATAGTATGGCTGCGCAGAAAGTAGCAGTGATCCGCAACAATGTCGACAGAGGGACCGCGTCAAGGACCGCTTTAACTGCCGCAACCGGGTTCATAGGCTTCTCATTCATCTTCCTGTAAAAATAGATGAGCAAACCAAGGATCCCCCATAAGCAAAAATACGTCCCTATACAAAATGTGCAGATGGCTTTAATCTTAAAAATACTGATTGCAAAGAGTATGAGATCCGAAAGAGAACCTGCTACTATCAGCCAAAAGAATATTGAAGTAAAACCCCTTCGGATCTTTTCATCAGTCAAAAAAAGAAAACAGGTGAAGAATGCTGTTATAAGGAAAAAAACAAATCCAAAAATAGCCACCGGCGTCCCGGCTATGACCGAATACTTAGAAGAAGCAACCTTACTGCAATTCACAACAGATGTTGCACTCCCGCACACCGAACGGGCAAAATTATCAATAGCGTTGTACTCTTGACCGGAACTTTTCACTATGGGCGCGATATAATGCTCCTGTGCAAGAACTAATGATAGTAAGACACCTACGCATCCCAGAAGAAAAATAAGAAAGAATATTTTTTTTTCAATACGGTTCATTATGTGGTTCCTCGGTTGATTTATATATACTCATTCAGACGGTCCGGGTAATTCTTCCTGGAAAATTTTGAATAATACTAAATTAGTTTTTAAAAAATACAAGAAAAAAATAAGAGATGTAAAAATAAAACTTGCGTTGTCTCAACAAAATAGTTATTGTTATTTAATCATTCTTTTATACATTCCTTTTCCGGAGGTGAGTACTATGAGAGTCATGAAATTTCTGATATTGCTGTCTATAGTGCCGATTATGAACGTCACATCATGTTCACAATCCGGCACCGATCTGGATAAAGACAAGGAGGAGGATACCATAAAATTTCACTCCTATTCCACCCCCGGGAAATGGAAAGAGCAGGCCAATGATCATCAGCCCGAGTATAGTGTTGACACGGATAAAAACAACAAAATCATTAAAGTCTTTGTTCCTTTTGAAGGGACACCCTCACCGATCCATTATGTTGAGGTCATTGTCCTTCTTGATCATAACCGGAATGAAATTGATAAAGTTGCATTCCCCCTCGG
>JBFZEZ010000537.1:0-3265 GCA_041306585.1 Spirochaetota bacterium
TATTTGTTAAGACTAAGGTCATAATACGGACCATTAAAGAGCACGGTGCTGGAAGAATCACCCATGAGATTGGCCATTGCCTGGCTGAGAAATTTAACGGTATTCAGCGAGGTTTCATGTTTCATGGATTCAATGGCCTTTTGATATTTTCGTATTTGAATCCATGCCTCGTCAAGGGGTGTGCCGGTGAAGAATATGTGATAGCAGTAGGCCATGAGCGACAGGGAAGCATATTCGAAATCCCCCTCCTCCAGACATCGCTGGTATGCGTTCAGGAGACCTGGCAGGGTTTCCCTGAGATGCCCTTTCCAGTGCGCCAGGAAAATCCAGAAATTGAAAATGATCGAGCCGGCCCCTTCGGCATATTTTTTTTCTTCAAGGATCCTCATCCCCAGCCTGCCGTAACGGTATCCTTTCTCTATATGGCCAAGATATATCATAGTGAACCCAAAGGCCATGATCCCGAAACATGACGCGGATGTCAGGCCTTTTTGCATCGTGTATTTCACGGCACGCATGCACCAGAAGGGGGAAAGGACCGGCCTGGCCATGACCACTGCCGAACCGCAGCTCCGCATGAGCTGCAATTGCATCCATTCCCGCGATACCGGCATGTCCGGCAGCGCAAGGAGGTCGTCCTCTGTTTTATTTCGCAGCAGCAATTCGGTGCTGAGTATCCAGAAAAGGGCGAGCAGGGGGGTTGGCCTGCGCGGAAAGCTGAAGCCCAGCATGCGTATGGCTTCCCCGGTCTTTTGTATTGATTCCCTCTGCTTTGCCTGTGCGTTCAACGATAATATGATCATCATGTAAAATTTTCCTTTGTCTATGACCGAAGATGCATAACGCAGGATATCCTGTCCCAGCACATGCATCTCATCATATTTCCGCAACAGGCAGCATGCTTCAACGGCTTCACTATGCAGTTGAGAGGTAAGCCCATATTTGTTTTTCCAGACTTCACGTTTTTTTCGGTTATTGTCCTTCTCATCGGGGATAATGAGACCGATGCCGGTAGTAGCATAATGCAGTGCCGAATCATATGCCGCTGAATGGCGTGCCTTCTGCGCAGCCTGAAGGTTTAACCCGGCCACCCGATTTCGCTCCTCTTCTGTCTCAAGCAGGGAGAGTGCCATGTTGAAATGATTGACTATGTAGAGAATTTTTCCCGAAAGTTCCTCCTCCCCTGTTTTTCCAATAAGAAAATTTCCTATGCGCAGATGCATGGCAGAGCGGGACTTTTCAGGAATCAGGGAATATGCCGCTTCCTGAATGCGGTCATGGTGAAATCGATAGATGTCTCCGATGCGATGCACCAGGCCCTCTTCCATCGCACCGGTAATATCCCCGAGTACTTTATCTATCGGGACCTGAAGTATGGCTGCCAGGGACTCCAGGTCAAAACGGTTGCCAATGCATGAACAGATTTTTAGTATCTCCCTTGTCGCTTCAGACAGGCTCGTGATTTTTTGCGCCATCAGTTCAACAACGTTATCGGTCACCTGCAGGGTGCTGATTTTCTCTATGTCCCAGCCCCAGCCACGGGCAGGATCAATAAAAAGATAGTTATTATCATAGAGGGTCTTCAAAAACTGGCTGATGAAAAATGGATTCCCCCCGGTCTTTTTATAAATCAGGGATGCCAGGTCGCCGACAACATCCTCTCGTGAACGCAGGAAATTCGCTATGAGCCTTTTTACATGTTCAACTTTCAGTGGTTCGAGTAGAAGGGAACCCAGAGTTGCCCCGGTACGGTGAATGTCATCCAGTGCCATCATGAGCGGGTGTCCCTCGGACACCTCGGTATCGCGGTAAGCCCCTATGATCAAAAAATTATTGAAATCGGCGTCCCCGACAAGCACGTGTAAAAGTTTGAGGCTCGCAGAGTCGGCCCACTGCAGGTCGTCCAGGAAAAGTACCAGGGGCCGTCCTGACCGGGTCAAAACCCTGGTGAAATTTTTAAAGGTCAGGTTAAATCGGTTCTGGGATTCCTCCGGTCCCAGGTCAGGGACCGCTTTCTGGGGCCCAATGATATGTTCCACAGCCGGGATTGCCTCAGTGATGACCCTGCCGTTGGGGCCCAGTGCCTTCAGCAGATTTTCGCGCCATGCCTTGATCATTTCGTCGCTTTCGGCAAGTATCTGGTTCACCAGTCCCATAAATCCCTGTATGATGGCGCTGTAGGGGACGTCCTTTCTGAACTGATCGTATTTCCCTGTAATGAAATATCCATGCCGGGCAACAATGGGCTTGTGTATTTCGTTAATGAGCGCCGATTTTCCGATACCCGGGTGACCGAGCACCAGCATCATTTCCATGGTGTGCTTATTTTCATCTTCCGGTTCATCGCACACGCGCTTAAATGCGGCAAGGAGTGTGTTCACCTCTGCCTCGCGGCCGATGAGCACCTGGGGAATATTGAACTTGAGGGATATGTCCTTTGTCGCAAGGGTGAAATCGTCGACAGTCCCTTTTTTTCTGAACTGCTTCCGGCATTCTTCCAGGTCGGCAGCGAGGCCAAAGCTGTTCTGGTAGCGCTCTTCCGCTGTTTTGGCAAGCAGTTTCATTATTATCTCGGAAACCACGCGCGGCACAACGGACGAGACCTCGGCCAGGGCCCTCGGCAGTCGGGCAATGTGGGAATGCATGAGTTCCATGGGGTCCTCAGACTGGAACGGGGGGGCGCCAGTCAGCATTTCGTAAAATGTGATGCCAAGTGAATAAAGGTCAGTGCGGTAATCCACGGAGCGGTTCATTCTCCCCGTTTGCTCCGGGGACATGTAGGCCAGTGTCCCTTCGACAACTTCCGGATTGTAAAGGTCTTCGTTTTCTTGGGTCAATTCCGCGGCAATGCCAAAGTCGGTTATTTTCACGGAACTGTTTTTGGGGTCCACTATAATATTCTGCGGTTTAATGTCCCGGTGTACGATATTTCGGCTGTGCAGTTCTCCAAGGGTATGCGCCAGGCTGATGCCCATGTTCAGAAAAAGTTCGATATCGATGGCCGTGCCCTGCATGAATTTTTTGAGCGATACCCCCTGAAAATCCTCGAGAACAAGGCCTATGCTGTTTTTATAGTCCACCAGTTCGAGATGGGCCACAACCCCGCTGATGCTCAGCCCCCTGATGATCTCATATTCCTGCTTGAAACGGGCCATGGCAGATGCGGACGGGTATGCCATAGTCAATGTTTTGATTATTACGGTGCCGTCTTCGCCCTCTTTTTTGCCGCGATAGACGATGGAATTTTTTGTCTCGGCGATTTTTT
>JBFZEZ010000538.1:0-3684 GCA_041306585.1 Spirochaetota bacterium
AATTTTTACGTATATAAATAATTTGTGGTTGCGTTCAAATATTTAATAGCTGATAAGTATATTATTTATGGAAACTGAAATAAAAATTCTTTTAACCTCAGACATGCATCTTGGGATTTTACATGATGATATAAAAATACCCAATTCAGCGAGAATAAATACTTTTAAAAAAATTACCACGCTGGCCAGAAATCATGATATTCTGCTTATTGCCGGGGATTTGATCGATTCGCCAAATATCAGTTCAGACATTATTGACGTCATTAAAGCGGAATTCACACAACTGAGGAATCAAAATATTGAAATTATTTATACCCCGGGGAGGGGTGAAGTGACTCCAGATGGAGGTCTCGTCTCATTTCTTTATGATCTTCCTCTCTCTCATATTTTTTTAAAAGCAGAAAATGCTGAGCCATTCATTTTTACACGTGACAACCAGACGATCTACTTTTACGGAATCCCCCCTTTTTCCGGTTTTGATATTTCAAAAATAAGAAAAATCGCTGAAAATGGCTTTCACATGGGACTGTTCCATGTTGATTTTGATATGGAGAGAAATGGAGGTGAGGACTCGCACTATAAACTTCAGAAACAGGACTTAAAAAATCTTGGTCTTGATTTTTATGCCCTGGGGCATCGGCACAACTTTAAATTATTTAAAATTGCTGATAAAATCATCGGCGCATATCCCGGTACGCCAGAGGCCACTTCCTTTAACGAGACAGGCGACAGATACGCGATATCCATGTATATAAAAGAGAATGCAATCTCACAAATCCGGCGTCTTGCTGTAAACACAATGAAATTGCATGAAAATATTTTTAACTGTGAAGAGTATAAAAGTCTTGATTCTCTGTATGAACTTCTTAACACTAATAAATCAAAAAAAGTGGTCCAGCGTATTGTATTTTCCAATTATCGGACATTTAAACTTGATTATGTCGGGATAAAAAAATATGAGACATTTTTTTACGATTTGCAAATTGTTGACCAATCTTTTCCGTCTTTGGACCTTCTTGTTTCTGAATTTGAGAATGAAGATACCATTCGTGGAGAATTTTTCAGGATTTTCAAGAATTTCAGGGAGAAGTTATCTCAGAACGATATCCTGAATGAAATTGATATTAAAGATATGGCTGAAACACTGCATATGATAACTAATTATGAAGTTGAATCCCTCGAGGAGTGGCTATGCAATTTATTAAGTGCATAGCCTCAAAACCATTCATTTTTGAAAATATTTCCTTGGACTTTTCTGACAAGGTCAATATCATTTTTGGCAAAAATGGAACAGGCAAGACACTTCTCGCTAAAAGCCTTATCGAAGGCATCTGGGGAAAATTTCCCGGCAGAAAGCTCCTGCGCACTGATACGTGGGAGACATTTTACCTTGAATTGTTATTTGCCTTATCTCCGGTTAACCATTATAAATTTCGTCATAATAAAAATAAATATTTTACGATACATTACCTCAACAATCTCGATGAAAAGATAATCTATTCTGAAAATTCATCTGAAAATGATATCGAACCAATTGAAATTAGCAAATTGAAAGAAAATAGGGTCCTGCATTCATTTTTTGAGCAGGTTGATTTTGAAATTTTCATGAATACCTCTTTCATCCCTTCTCCTGCTGATATAGAAATGAATAACCTAATCGATTACTCTATCATTAAAAGAATTATTCTTAGCGATTCTTCTCATTATTATGATATACATAACCGCCTGCAGCGCTCGTTTAACAAAGTCAATATTTCTGACAATAAACTTGTATCAGAAATATTGCGATACGAAAGCCTGCTGAAAGAGATGAATAAAAAGCTCGCAATCCTGGATATCCAGAACACCCGCATTGAAAAAATTAACAAGGAAAAGGATACTTTACAAATGGAGGTAAAGGATCTGCAGGAGGCCTGTGATTCACTTGTCATTCAAAGGAAAATATTGAACAACGTTCTTGCGGATCTCAAAAAAATTGAAGAACTTAACAGATATCTTGAAAATATAAAGCAGGAAGTCCAATATGAACAGGAGAAACTGACTTCAATTACTAATCTGCATAATGAAATAGACAAACTTTTTCCCCAGTTCAAGGATCTCGACCTCAACAATCCTGCAAATCTTGAAGAACTCCAGGGTCTTTTCATCGAAATACGAAACCTTAATGAAAAGATAGATAATTATTATATCCGAAAGAAAGGGATCAAGTCACGGCTTCAGAAGACATCCTTAGCCATCAATATTGCCGCTATTTCATTGTTTTCATCCATATTCATAAAAAATGAGTTTTCATTGACAAAGGATATTTTTCTGCTGGGGGGGATCCTTGCGTTTACGTTGATAGTGACCCCATTCCTCACATTGATTTATTACATGACTTTAAATAAAAAAGATCTTAATGTGTTGAATGAAGAGAATGTACACCTTGAAAATCGCCTAAAAGTGGTTTTAGAAAAAAGTCGTATTCAACTCCAGAATTACAAGCTCAGTGAGATTTATGAATTTTTACTTCAATATTTTGAAAATTATATAGAGTACACCGAACGGATAAAAGACCTTGCCGGCCTTAAGGATAGTGTTCAGGATTCAACCCGTCTGAAAAATATCGAGGCAAAACTCAAGAGTTTCAAAAATGAAGAGGAATTAATAAAAGACGGGATTAAAACAAGCATTGAATCCCTTAAAGTGTTTGAAAATATTGAACTTGATTCACAAAAAATCGAACATCTTATCGGGACAGTCGATGCCGAGATCGAGAAAATGGAAGAATTGATCGACAGTAAAAAGAACATACTGGACCAGATAGACAGGGAGATAGAACAGAACAAAAATCGTCGTGCCGGCTTGGATCTCTTTAATGATGAAAAAAGTAAAATCGAAAAAATATTGAAACGGCTCTCCTTGAATCACAAGGCGATCAACTTCATTATGAATTCTTTATCTGAAGCTGTAACCAACCGGGAAGGAAAGCAGCTCGAATACCTTGCTACTTCAGCTTTCAATGTTTTTAATTATCTCACTGGAAACCAGTTTGTCATTAAAATTGACGAAAAGCTGATCGCCCGTATAATAACAGAAAACGCTATGCCCGAGGGATTTAATCCCACCATTATTCACGCATTGCTGCTTTCAATCAAAATTTGCCTTACTGATTTTTTAATCGCAGGTGATATGCCTCTTCCCCTTATCATTGATGATCCATTCCAGTATATGGACAGCGAACGTATTGAGCGTTTTAAAAAGCTGATTATGGATGTTGCAAAAAAACGTCAGGTTTTGATCTTTACCCATCACAGCGGTCTTAATGACTGGGGTCATTATTTCGAACTGAAACTAAACAATGGACAATAACGGGCAACTCACATTTTCAGATGATCCACTGTTAAGTGGAATCAATGAATCATATCAGCTCCTTGAGGAGGGGGAGTTCTCCCGTGCCGTTAAAAAGCTTGACGAGCTTTTGAATATTGATCCCGATTATCACGGCTTGATTGATGCCTACAGGGCCGCAAAATTCTGGCATAATAGGTTTAGCGAACTGCATTCACTTCGGGAAGGAAAAGAGACTGCTGATTTTCTTATGAGGCAGTGGGGGGAATTCGATGAGTATGCAGGGGAAAAAGATATGAAGGGGTCTGCTGCATACAAGGCTTCGATGCGGCATGTTTTTTTCAAGGCATCTGA
>JBFZEZ010000539.1:0-4652 GCA_041306585.1 Spirochaetota bacterium
TCATTGGCAAAGGCCTTTTCCTGCGCCTCTTTGTTTGCCTGGAGTTTATCGAACTGATGTACGATGGTGACCTTTCGGGCAAACTTCGTTATGAATAGCGATTCCTCAATGGCAGAGTTGCCGCCTCCGATAACCACCACGTCTTTACCATCATAATATTTCGCATCGCAGGTGGCACAATAAGAAATTCCTTTCCCTTTGTATTCAATTTCACCCGGCACGTTCAGCTCCCGGTACGACGATCCGGTGGCTATGATTATCCTTTTGGCACTGATGGTCTCGAACCCGTCTACAAGAATAGTCTTGTTAACGAGGTCAACATCAGATACTTCAACTGCCTGGCGAAAATCCACACCGGCGTGTTTCCCCTGTTCGGTCATGAAATGTGTGAGCATGTATCCTTCAATCGGTTTTTCAAATCCCGGATAGTTGGATACCAGGTGGGTTGTGGCCACCTGTCCCCCCGGGAGTGCCTGGTCCACAAGGATCGTTTTCACCCGGGCCTGGGCTGCATATATGCCCGCGGTCAGGCCCGTGGGACCACCACCGATAATGAGTATGTCGCATTGAGTCTTAATGGGTTTGTTCATGGAACGCAGTTCAGCCGCGCGTTTCTCTGAGATAAGCAATTCCAGGTTTTTTACCAGATCCGAGCGACGAATACCCCCACTCAGTCGCTGACCGGTTTCCTTTCCGTTATTATAAAAAATAGCGGTAGGAGATGACACGACCCCGAGCTTTTCAGCCAACGGCCGATTTTCCTGTCGGAATATTTTAATAAATTTAATATCTTCACCGTATATCTCGCTGAGCGGCTCAAATTTTACCGCCAGCGCCTCACAGGGGGGACATTCGGTTGAATAAAAATCGACGACGACCTTTCCGCCGTTCATGACTTCGCTATCGTACTGTGATGCATTGATATATTTAATCTTTTCGGTCATAATACACCTCCCTTATCGAAATAAAGTGATATCCCCATTTCCAGCAGCGGCTGCACTGGCCGGCAATCCGGTGCATGAAGTTTCCCGGTCCTGTTCTTTGCAACTGTACCGCATCCGCCTCCGCATACTAGCTGCAATCCGCATGCGGAGCATTCCGGAATTGTCGTCACGTCCCGCGATTCCCACTCATCGATGATCGCATCCCGTTTCGTCACCTCTGGATAGTAGGTTCCTATTTCTTCCCCCTCCTTCCCCACCGTGGCAGTACAGGGATATATCCGTCCGGTATAATCGAATGCCCATTCGCTTTTACAACCGGGACACGAATCGAACAGGGGCTCGGGGAGTTTCCCGTTGTCAAAAAGGAAACGGGAAATCGAGTAAGCCGGTCGATGGAATTCTAGAAATTCGGGATGGTCCCTGATGATCTCGTATAATTTCTCATAGAGGCCTGCTCGTTCAAAAAGTCGGGCATTATTCGACTGACATTGATGCAATTCGTAATTGCGTCCGATTTGCGTTTTGAAAAGCGGATTTTTCGTCCAGCCCTTTTCAATCGCAAAAGCCGCAAGTGCCGGCAAATGATCAATATTATCACGATCAACGACCATTCGCAAATTGATGGGTAATCCCCTCACCAGTGCCCCGTCAATCCCTGCAACAATTCGATCGAATGTGGGCCCTTCGTTTTTCAAATAGCGACGCGCATCGTGGATCTCCCGTGGTCCGTCAAGGGTGACCTGAATTTCGCGAATGGAGCCTTTCCCCAGTACGTCAAGGTAATCGACGAGATTATATCCATTCGTTACTACCGCAATCGAAATACCATGCTCTGCCGCACGCGCAATGAATTGCTCAATACGCGCACGAACACCGGTACTGGCAAGAAGCGGTTCGCCCCCGAATATGGTAACATATTTTTTCTTATCAGAAAATTCACGAGTGATATAATTAAAAAATGCATCGGTGACCTCCCCGGTCAATGGTTTATGCTCGCAGGAGTATCCCTCCTGATAACAATACGAGCAGGAAAAATTGCAGTCGTACCATGGAACAAAAAATATCTGGACCTCATTTGATTCCCGCTCATCCAAAAAATCAAGATAGCTGTTCTTATAGAGACGTTGCTCTTCTCCGGTTTCGATAAGATACCCCTTGGAAATATATTCATCGACATCCGTATATGTTTTATTCTCTATTTCATGAGCCTTTTCGGGTGTCAGGATATCGGCGTTTTTCGTTAGCGGGTTTATAATAAAATAATTTTCAGAATCCCTGATCTTACCGAAGATATTATATTTTGAAAATGTATTCATTGCTTCACTTTCCTGATTGAAAAAATTTCGTGTTGATACTGCCCGCCATGCCGATATACAATCCCGGCATAGCGGGCAGTTACCTTTCTTAATCGTGGCATCCGGCCACAATTGAAGAAATTTTTGCACAGCATTGTGCAACTGTACATTTGTCATCACTCTTCTGTTTTATGAGTGTCTTCATGGTGTACCTCTCCTTTTAAAATAAATCCATTGTTATTGCTTACGGCCGGTTATCGTCCAGCTTGATACTTCAATTTTCCCTTTAGAATAAGGCTTGCTTTCATCAATGATCTGAATATCTGTAAAACCGGCTGCTCTGACCGTATTAAAATATTCCTCCCGCGTCACAGCCCCGGCCCAGCATTCCGCTACTGCCTGAGGATCGTTACGGTATTCTTCGGGGACTTCCTTTGTCGAATAAATATCGCTTACAACAAACCGTCCCCCATTTTTCATTATGCGATAAATCTCACTCCATACTTTCCGTTTATCCGCCGCATGGTTGATGGTGCAATTTGATGTTATGACATCCGCGATGTCGTCGTCCAGCCCGATCTCTTCAAGTTCGGATTTGACAAAGCTTACATTGGTCACACCAAACTTTTTGGCCGTTGCCTTGGCTTTTTCCAGCATACCGTCTGAAACATCTACTCCGTAGGCAAAACCTTTCAGGCCGGCGATATCGGCCATGCGGATTACATCCGCACCACGACCGCTCCCCAGGTCGACGCATACCTCACCCGGTTGTACCCCGGCACGCTCCACCGCCCCCCCGCAGGAAAGGCAGCAATTTGTTTGCGCCAGTCCGCTATAGCGTTCATTGATGGTGTTCAATTGAATCGTTGTTGTCCCCATATTCATCCTCCATAGCAAATAATAATAGCTGAAATGCTTTTTGTATAACAGCGAATTCACGATCTGAAAATTTTGATTTGATCTTTAACTCGCATTGCTTTTTGAATTCAGATCCATTTTTATTGATAGTGCTCCCGTCTTCCGTTAACGAGACGCGGCTATAGCGCCTGTCATGCTCGTCTATTTCCCTATTCAGGAGGCCCCGGGTTGACAGTTTGTCTATGATCCGGCTCATTCGTGACGGAGAAAGTATATTGCGTTTCGCAAGTTCAACACTCGATGTTGATTCCCCGCGGTCAAGTGACAGGATCACCTGCAATTCTTTTGCAGTCAGATTGCTTTCTTCACCCCCGGTTTCCTTCAAATGGCAGCACTGCTCATTCAGCATCATGATTGTATCTACTATATTATATTCCATAAGTAATTGCCCCTATCAACTATTGTTATTAGCAAATATACTGATGCCACTGGATTTTGTCAATAAAGTTTTTAAGAATTTTCTAAAATAGTTAATAATTTACATATCTGCGGTTTCGGTAATCGGTGCGGCATGTTAAGCAGAAACCTGCTAATCCTGTCGATCAGGAAGAAAAATAATAATAATCGTGAAACCGATGTCGATCTGCAATGAGACGCGCGCTTTCCCAAGGCCGCCCCTGACAATAGGCCTGATGCCGTTGTATTCGGCTCCTTCAATTATTTTAACTGCCATTACGCTTGATGCATCAAACAGCATCCCGTCAGGTTCCACATCTAACCGGCAAACATTTTTCATTGCGTCCGCGATGACATCAGGATTGCATTCCGCCCTTGAGAATAAATCTGCCCCCCTCCTCTGATTTTGATAGACGATACAAAAACCGTTCCATGGCAAAATACTGCAGCAGCTCATTGAATGGGCGGCGGGATTCTTTCGTTTTATTGAGAAGCTGCTGATGCACAGATGCAGATATATTTTCTAATGTGCGTCACTTCAAAAAATGGCCTCCAGATATGGTCTCATGATTTTCTCAACCCTGCATATCGAGGCATATCGAATCACATCATCTACCTTGAGCCTGCCCCTTTCGTGGTAAAGGCGGAGTGCTTCGATGGCAGAATCAAAACCAATCTTATTTCGAAATTTGAAACAATCCGCAAGGGTTTTTTCGATATTAAAAATTTGAATTTGGATACCATCGATGGTTATGATTTCAATCCCCTCGGTAAATGACTTCCCGCTGAATCTGTAAACCTGTACTGGAGGGTAGTCAAGCCGTGGTTCTTCAGAACCTTTTGGCAGTGCAACATGGACTACGTGGGGCACCTGAGTTGTTATTTCATGGATTGAAAGGGCTGTTGTGAGACAAATCACCCCATTGGGAATTCGAGTTACTACGGTTATAAGGTCGGGATTAGAAAAAGCAGAGCTGTCTGCGAGACGGTAGACACCCCTGCTTATCTGGACGAGCAGACCTGAATTCCTCATAGCATACAGAATCGCCGGATGAATTCCTGCGCGAATAGCATCACTGGTGCGAAGCATCCCCCCATG
>JBFZEZ010000540.1:0-2506 GCA_041306585.1 Spirochaetota bacterium
CCACAGGAGATGGCACCCTCGAACAGAAAACAGCCCTTGAAATGACCGGGCGTTCGGTAGAATTCCTCAATAACGATCTTATGGTAATGGCCGAGCACATTGCCAAGATCGCAGTTTCCTCTCAATCTGTATGTGAAAACGCCAGGAACCTTACCGAGCAGACCGAGCAGAACACCGATGATGACGACGGTTTCGAATTTTAACAGATATATATTGAAGTCAGAAGAGGCAAAAGTGGAAATTCTATCAAAAGAAGAAAGAATTAAACGTAGAAGAAAAATTATATACAGGTATTATATATTTATTTTCCTCGGATATACAGCATCACTGGCTGCACTCTACATAATTAAATATTTTGGCCTCACAGAAGTAAAATATATAACAATACATTATCTAAGTATTGCTACACTTGGATCATCTATATTTTTCACTTCACTTATAGTATTCAAAAAAAACCTGACAACTCCCTATGCAATGGTCGTAGCTCTGGTTCAATTTTCTACATGGCTATGTCTATATACTATTTATGTTTTTTCCCTTCATGAAATGAGAGTCATAGCTCTATTCTTTGCCTTGATGCCAATTACATTTCTTTTAACCACAACAAGATTGCTGCAATCTTTACTCATAGCAATTGGAGCTGGAGTAATACAGCTTTCTGTTGCCTACTATGCAATTTTTGGTGCAGGACAGGGCGGTTCATATGTAAAAGAGGTAATTTTGACAATTACATTCATTATTCCTGCGGTCTATCTATCTTATCTTGCCGGAATTTTTGCAAATCAACGATCAGAAGTGAAGAGTGCCAAAAAACAGACTGAGGATGCCCTGCATGCCCTCTGGGGAGAAATGGAACTTGCAAAAAAAATTCAAACAGTTTTACTTCCTAAAGACCCCAAAATTCCAGGTTTTGAAATAGCTGCATACATGCAGTCAGCTGATGAAGTAGGTGGTGATTATTATGATATAATTGAAGTAGATGGAAAATATTGGATTATAATCGGTGACGTATCAGGCCATGGAGTTCCTGCAGGACTGATAATGATGATGGTACAAACTGCCATCAAAGTTACACTTGTTATAAACCCCTGCATTCCCCCGGATGAACTTCTAACCACAATCAACAGTGTAATTTTTAATAACATTCAGCGTCTTGGTGATATAAAATACATGACAATCACAGTATTTGCTGTGATTGAGAAGGGAATGTTGAATTTTGCAGGATTGCACCAGGACATTATGATCTACAGAACAAATAAACAAAAAGTAGACGTTTATGAGACAAGGGGAATGTGGATTGGGCTGATGGACGATATAACTGGAATGCTTTCAAATGAAAAACTGGCATTGCAAAAAAATGATGTTATGCTGCTGTATACTGATGGGCTAACAGAAGCAACAGATAAAGAAGAGAAGATGTTTTCCCATGAAAAATTAGAGGCAATTTTAGAAAACCTTGGAAATACAGATCCCAAAAATATTGTCAAAAATATAATCAATGAGTTGAAGGACTACAAATGGATAGATGATATTACCATGCTGATTATGCAGAAAACTGATTGAAAAATTCATTCAATTCTCCTTAACAAGCAGTCAGTATCTTTTTCACCTCATCCGGATCGGTAATCACAGCAATTATTTTCATACCATAGCTGCAAAGGAAGTGCGCAATTCTGTGCGTCATCCCAGAAATACTGCCTGGCTTGATTCACGGTCCTTGCCTGGGGCATTGTCCCTGAGAAATCATATTCGGGTAAAATTACATTCGAAAGGGCGGCATTAGGAGAGAGAAAAATGGCATCTCAGAAAGAACGGGAGAAGGGGACTTAGATTTTTTTTCAGGATTTTCAATGGCCCCATCCGGGCTGGATGATGGAATTCACGATTGAGCCGGTATATATGCCTCTGTTGTCGTTGGCTGTTGCAGACTACTATATTCATGTGCCCTTATTAATGAAGTGAAATATTCTGTTATTCGGAATCAGACCATTCGAAATCAGCCATATTGAAGAGTCTCATCTCTCTGCCTGGGATTTGGACTTCCAGTACCAATGCTATGTGAAATCTCGGCCCCTGAAAGTATTCCAGCACGAAATCATACACCTCACCTTCTTCAAGGTAAACCCCACTCGAATACGTTAAGGGAACATGGATGCCATCTCCCTCCACGACAACATCGCCGTCAATATAAAGGCGTGCGCCATCATCACATAGAAGTTTGAATGTATATGTCCCGGAAGCAGGCGGAACAATTGCACCCTCATAGACTACGGCAAACCATTCAAATCTGTCAGTAATCCCGGGGAAGCCTTCGCTAAATGCCCTTGTCGGAACATTTATCTCATTTGAAAAAAACTCATCACCAATGGGAATCCAAGATATATTCTCTAATTTGGCAGTTTTTGTGTCTGTGGTGTCCATTTCATACACACTCCCCCAAAGGGCATCGTCCATTTTCTGACTCGATCCGAAGGGATAGACTCTAGTTGTATTATTAGCAATGACC
>JBFZEZ010000541.1:0-2573 GCA_041306585.1 Spirochaetota bacterium
TGTGACCTTGTAACTCATCAAAGGGAGAGGCTTTTTCATCCCACTCTCTGCACAGAAGATGTATCTGTTCAGGAGTGAGATGGCCCCATAGTATTTATTTATAAATTTCTTACCGTGTAAAAAGAGACTCCACTTTACCCGAAATGTCAATGGGCTGGGGAAGGTTATGGGCCTCGATAAGTTCCGCAAAATCATTCAGCAATCTCCCTGATTCCCACCAGAACGTATCAGGATACGTGAATTCCCTGAATATCTCCTGATTCATCAGGAAGTTAAGCTCCTTTGCTACATCCCATGAAGTAAACTCCGGATCGAGCCCCATCACGGTTACCATGTAGTCGCCGATCCCCCCCCGTTCGAATGCCATGAGGCCGACATCGAGCAGGCCGTTATATTTCCCCTGGAACGCCTTCATGAGGCTCGGGGCATGGGATGTGAATTTTGACATCATGCGGGTATACCTGTCGTCCACGTCATACATGCCGTTGTTGTTGGAGTCGGAGAATGGCTCCCCTTCATCGTAGGCGCCGTTGCCGTTTACATCGGTATACGGCTTCTCGTCATACAGGAGGGCCGTCGCGAATTTTTGAACCGCGACAAGTTCTTCGGGTGTTATGTTTGCGGCGGCATTAAAGTTTTCCCATGCCTGGTAGAGCTTCCCGGTCTGGTAATAGGGGCTCTTTTTATCCAGCAGGCCCGCAATGAGTTCTGTCGCGTTGTTCAGCATGTGCTTGTGCGAACCCGGGGCCTCGTTGATTTCGTATGTTTCATTGAGTGTGAGGTTGCTGTCCGGATGTTTAGGGTCAGGCACCGTGTAAGCATACTGGAATAAATTATCGTTCGCATATTGACGATAATCGCCGATCGCTGTGCGTATTGTCGCCGTATAATCCTCGTTGAAGTTTTTCGCCGGATCAGGGAGGGTCAGGGTCTTTGTGTAGAGATTGTTGATCAGCGAATCCTTGACGTAATTCAGTTCCGTGGAAGCGTTGATGCCTTTACCCCATCTGAACAGGAGGTCAATCAGTGTGTTCGGCCGTTCATATCTGTGGCTTTTGTCGTGCGATGCAATTGTAAAATCCTCGATTGTTGCTGCTGCTGTCTTGAAATCGTCCTCTGTGAAAGAGAGGAGGGTGTCGTTGTATTCCTTCATGACCCAATCCATGCGGAGGTCAAACTTGTGGAGGCTGTAAATATTCGGGCATTCGATGTCCGATTGTGAGCCGTTCCTGAACCATTTGTCGATGTAGTCCTCGCATTGCGCGCTGAAGGACGTCGGCATATCGGACCGGAAATTGAAATATTTTTTCAGCCCGGGGAAGACCACGTTGAATGTAGTCTCATCGACAGTACGTTTTTCGGCATCAATGAAAATATCGGATTCTTCTATCGGCATATATTTCCAGTAGGTCCCGTCATCCTCGAAATCGTACGATTCGCCGGGGGCGCCTTTGGCGTCTGTTAGAATTTCAACATATTTGCCGAGTCCATATACTGTTTCACCGGTTTCGAACCCGGCTGGAATGCTGCTTGCATCAGTACGGATTTCATAGATCCCCTCGATGATTCCTTCCTTCAGGTTTACCCCGGCAAATTTTATGAGTTTTGAGTTGATCTCGTCGATATTGTCCTGCAATTCAACCGGCGTGAGGGTTTCCCCCCAGGTGTCGAAGCTGAAATTGTAAATTTTTTCGATGTCGTTGAGCCCCGATTTTTTTATAAAGTCAAAAACTTTTTTGTAATCGAAGTCATTCAGTAATTCCACAATGGTATCTATATCATCGTTTTTCAGGTTGATCTGTAACGTCTCTTTGCGTGCCTCTTCCATGGTCAGCGTGATGCCGGTGTCCCGATAGTGCTGGTCTATGTATTTTACAGCGAGATACCTGTTTACTGCCGGAATTGTTTCCTTGATAAACTCTACGAATCTTTCATCTTCCGAAAGGTCCCGGATAAAGTCAAAGCTGCTTTCGAGCTGGGAAAGCGAGGCGTTGTCAGAGAGATACCTGAGCTTGTTGATCGGCACGTCCCAGTCGATTGCCGGATTGATCTCGTCATCGCTGCCGGTGTAGTATGACGTGAGATCGCCCATCTGCGCGGGATCGATCGATCCATCCTGTTTGATGGTTTTCGAAAGAATAAAACGGCTCTCCCATGTGTTGGTCGCTGCGTCGAATTCAAGATTATTCAAATACGAACGGACCCCGTGTCTGATCGCCTTCTCAATATCATTCAGGATGGGATCCAGGTAACTGAAGTTTATGTATTTACTCTTCATAAGTTCAGGGATGACGCCAAGCCGGCTCCCCGCCTGAGTCGAGTCCGTTGTCGCGTTGAAGTCTATGAGCTGGTTTACAATCGCGTCCCTGTTATATTCGGGTTTGGTATATGCGTCGAGCTGAGTATAATAGTCGGCCACCTGCTCATTCTGCATCGGGGCCATGTCTCCGTTTAACCATGCACTGAGACCGGCCGGGAAAACGCCTGAACTTCTCGTTTCATTCAAGCCCGTAATCGTATCGATGACATGCGTCATTTGCGACCTGAATCCGTCCTTCAGATCGGAAGAGCGT
>JBFZEZ010000542.1:0-3243 GCA_041306585.1 Spirochaetota bacterium
CAGAACGTATCAAAAAATTTTCATCTGAGTTAAAAGAAGCTGAAAAAAAATACGGATACATTTCGATTGCCCGCCTCTTTGCTTTTATCACGGCAGCCTTCGGAATTTTTCTTGTCTTTTATTTCAAGCTGGCCTTCCCCGGATGGGGGATAGCATCTGCCGGTTTAGTCCTTTTCATCATCCTGGTGATCATGCACATTAGGATAGGCGAGCAGAAACTACACCTGCAGATTTTATGCACTATCAACAAAGATTCCCTTGCGCGAACAAATGGGGAATGGGTGCATTTCTCTGATTCCGGTGATGAATACTCCGATCCCGACCATCCTTATTCCCGTGACCTCGACATATTCGGGAGCGGGTCCCTGTTTCAGCTGATCAACGTCACAAACACTCCATCCGGCAGAATGCTATTAAAGTCGATCCTGGAAAAACCGTATCAGACAACACACGACATCACACAGAGACAGGCAGCGGTGACCGAGCTTGCCGGCAAACTTGAATGGCGGCAACGTTTTCAGGCAGAAGGGATGCGCTTCAGTAAGGAAAAATCAAGTATACTCCCGGCCGATTTCGCACATAAGGAAAGATTGTTTAAAAATAGAAAAATGATTTTCTTTATTCGCCTATCTCCCGTTATGCTTATATGTTCGGCAGCAGCTGCCGCTATCTTCGATTTTTTTCCGTCAGTGATACCGATGATCCAGGCGTTGGTGCACATGATAATACTCAGAGTGTATTATAAAAGGACAAACAGCATCATTGGCCGGCTCCTGAGGTACAGGGAGATGATAAAAGTATACAAGGGACTGATAGGGCTCATTGAAGGAGAAAAATTTTCATCTGTATATCTTGCGGGGATCGCGAAAGAACTAAAAAATCAGAAGGGAAAAACAGCTTCAAGCGCCGTACAGCGCATCGAGACCATCACAGATATCATCAGCATGCGGGGGAGCGCCCTGCATTTTCCCGTCAACGTGTTCGCCATGATCGACCTGCAGTACATCATCTCATTTGAAAGATGGTGCGACGAAAGCGGGGTGTTATTTGATCAGTGGGTCGGCGCAATAGCTAAAATGGAGATAATTGCTTCCCTCTCGCTTCTCAAGTACGATAATCCCGGGTGGTGCCTGCCGGTCATCAACGATGCCGCAGACAGTTTTACGATATCGGCAACCGGTATTGCGCATCCCCTCATCGAAGCGAATTCAACCGTTTCCAACGATTTTTCTTCGGACAAAAAGGGACGCATAAACATCGTCACGGGTTCGAACATGAGCGGGAAAAGCACATTCCTGAGGACAATAGCCCTCAATCTCGTACTGGCATACGCCGGGGCGCCGGTAAACGCACTGCGAATGGAATGCTCTCTGATGAAAATATACACATCGATGAGAATAATAGACAATATCGGCAAGCATATATCTTCCTTTTACGCGGAGCTTCTGCGCATCAAAATGATCATTGACGGATCAAAACAGAAAGAAAAAATATTTTTTGCCCTTGACGAACTCTTCCGCGGAACAAACAGCAGGGACCGCATACTCGGAGCGCGTGCAGTTATAAAAAGCCTGAGCCGAGAACATGTCACAGGGATGATTTCGACACATGATCTCGTACTGACAGAACTCGCAAACGACCCCGAGTTGGAAATCGTAAACTATCACTTCCGTGAATCATATGGCGGCAATGATATACTTTTTGATTATAAGTTATATGACGGGGTGTCGACTACGAGTGACGCATTGTATCTCATGAAAAAAGCGGGGATTGAAGTGTGAAGATGCGGCATCAGACAGCCCGGATCAGCGGGACAAACGTGGCTGTACCGATATTTTCCTCGAGTATGCTCTGCTCATTTTTCTTTATAAACTTTTTGATGATATGACCGTCTCCGCCGGCAACCGGGATCACCAGTATTCCGCCATTCACAAGCTTGCCGAAAAGTTCCGCGGGGAGGATATCGGCGCCTGCTGCGACGATGATCCTGTCGAACTCTCCGTTTAACTTGCCGAAATCCCCGTCATGCAAACACGTTATGCCGGTATAGTCGAGCGACACGAGAAGCGCCCGGGCACGGGCCGCAAGTTCGCCTATCCGCTCAAGGGTTACGACGCTCCCTGCAAGCTCGGCAAGGACCGCGGACTGATAACCCGAACCGGTACCGATCTCGAGCACCCGTTCATCGCCGGTAAGGGCGATTGCCTGCACCATCTTCGCAATCACCGACGGTTTCGATATCGTCTGTCCGAACCCTATCGGAAGGGAGATGTCCCGATACGCCTGATAGCGAAGGGCCTCTGACACGAAGAGATGGCGCGGCACCCTGGACAAAACGTCCAACACAGCGCTTGATGATATCCCGCCCCGTGCAAGGGCATCCACCATCTCTCCTCGAATGTAGTGCATGTCGATTTTACTGTTAAGGGACAAAATAACCACCTCTCTCCAGGCCCTTTTGATTTTTATACTGGACTTCAATTTTAATATCCGACCAAAGGCCCTTCAGGGATGCATGTTTATATGTGGGATACACGATCAGGTACCTGAATTCATCGCTTTTCTTTATTGAATCATACAATGCGCGGAGGGCGTCCGCCTGCTGCGGTCTGCACACGGTCCCCCCGGTTTCGCGGGCTATTAACTCGATATCCGGATCCGGCTGTTTGAACGCTATGAAGCTGATCGGGATAAAGTGGGCCCGCGCGTAATTAATGACGTTCCGTACCGGGTACTTTTGAAACGATTTCTCATTCAGGCTCCCGTCGGTAATGACGATCACCCCCCGCCTGGAGACCCTCCGCAGGAGGTCGCCTATTGCGCTATATATGGCTGCTCCCATGTCTTTTCCCGAAGCATAATCGCGTTTCTTAATTGCCTCGAGGGACCGCCGCCTGCTCCAGTCGTAATTACTCCCGGACCAGACTTCGCTGTTGAAATTAATGATTTTAATTGAATCATTCACCCGCATCTTCTGGAGAATAAATTCAGAGACCCAGGGCAAATCGCCGTGGTTGGGCAAATTTTCGTCGGAACGGTCAATGCACATAGCGATGGATGCTGCCGGAGAATGTTTCTTCATGTAATCAACAGACAGACGGTCCATATATGCCATGTCTTCGGTCACCTTGAAATTCGTCCTGTCGAGGCCGAAGACCGGGCTTCCGTCCCTGTATCGGACATTGACATACATTGCAACCGTTGGGAATCTGCTCGTGTCGGTGGATAAAATTTCAACATCAA
>JBFZEZ010000543.1:0-3319 GCA_041306585.1 Spirochaetota bacterium
CAAGCTCTTCTTCTAAGCTTTGACAATTACCGCCCCTATAGTGCCACATCTGCATGTTGTCATACTTAGGTTGCAGCACTGCAGAATATTGTCATTAATTATCTGGTTCAATGAATAAATAGCTCAACTTAGGCGATTTATCTATCTTCAACCACCCTTATCTCACCTCATTGTATGGCATGTGGATCTTCATGTCGGATTTACAAGAAAATGAATACCACTAGACTTTTTGTAAAAAAAATTTTTAATATTCAAAAAATACTTGAATGTTTAGGTCTGATTCTGCATCTGGTCTATAAAAAAATAAATTAGGTGAGGTTATATGATATTTTATAAAAAACTATTATCAGTACTTTTCATTCTGACGTTTATCACAGTATTTTTTTCCTGTGATGACAGCAGAGATATCCGGTATGGCGCAAAGACGTATAGGTCCGGTGATCATTCGGGTAGAATCGAGTCCTTGAAAGCAACACCGGATGGGGGTTATATCGCAGTTGGAGAGGCCACCAATAGTATCGCAAAAGACAAGTTTGGGAATCCGACAGAACTGGAAGTCGACGTGTGGGTTATGAAAGTGGATTTAAACGGGGTGATTCAATGGGAAAAAGCCTATGCCAGTAATGGTTGGCAATATGGTAAAACAGTAGCATTGTCAAATGATGGCGGCTATTTCGTATTTTCCAGCGGGGACATACTCGGCCACTACTGGTGCCTCAAACTTGACAACAAAGGAAATATTGAATGGCAGAAAGCCTACAACAATTCCGCAATGCCTTTCGGAAAGGTTGATGATATGCAGAGAACATCTGATGGCGGCTATGTTCTTTTGGGAAATTGCGGTATCGTCAAGATTAACGCTGCAGGAACTATCCAGTGGGCAAGGAAATATTTCGATGATGCAGATCCTAACTATAGTTTGATGCTGTCAATACGGCAAATCAAGACCGGCGGGTATATCATAGCGGGTTCCATCCCGTCAAGTGCGGAAGCGAATATAGAAAACATAGGAAGTCTGGATGCTTTTGTTATGGAACTTAATGCGGAAGGTTCAATTGTGTGGACCAAACAATATGGCATGCAGAATTACTTTACGGAATTTAATTGTATTGAGATACGAAGTGATGGATATCTTCTCAGCGGCAGGATTGGTCAAACAATGAAAGATGATAGTTGGATAGTAAAAATCAATTCAACAGGGTCGATTATCTGGCAAAGAAAATATGACAGCGGAGAAGATGTAGACGCTTTTAACTGGATAGAGAATACCCCTGATAACGGCTTTATCGTATCCGGTGAGACAGGAAACTGGAACAAGAAAAATATTATTGCAATGAAATTTGACAGCAATGGCAATATGAAATGGCAGAAGGGATATAATTTTAATATGTTCAGCGATACCCGCCAGGAAATACATGTTGATCCAAACGGTTTTGTAATGGGAACTGCAATTACTATGAGTGATGGATCACTGAATGGTATTGTTCTCAAGGTCAATGAAAACGGTGATGCGCCGGACGCTTCATTTATGAAAGAAGCGAACTTGAGCATGACCGCAACCAATGTGCAGGTAAAGAATTGTACTGTAAGTACTGCCAATGCTTTATTTACAGTGACCAGTACAAAAGCGACTCCATACGCAACAAAGACTAAAGTCAAAGAATATTAAAAGTTCTGATATTATTATTTATCAGGTCAATTATCGCGGATACTTATCAATGTCATTCCCGCGGAGGCGGGAATCCTTTGAGAGTAAATAGGCAGGGCCGGTGGTAAACCGGCCCGCGTTTTACACAATCTACATGTTCGGCTTCCCGCCCCCCGAACCCGAGTAATCTGTAGTTGAAACCGAAACGAACGCGTCATCCTTCAAAAAAATCGTATTATTGCCGGCCCCTTTGTCCATTTCGAAAAAGCTCCATGCAGAACCGCTATACAACGGCCCTCTTCTGAAATCAGCAGCGTTCAAACGGTTGTACAACGCTGTGGGACTTGTTGCGGCCGAAATGGCGGTCCCGTTTGAATCATTGGGATACCCGTTGGTACCGTCACGCTGAATGCTGCGGTAATACCATGCATTCGCTTCAGTGTGCAAGTTGGGCCCCATACGCGGAGCGAATGTGCCGGTTTTGATATATCCATCATCGCAGGTACCGAAATATAACTTCACAAAATTCATTCGCGCTATACCTTCACTGTTTGTATCATTTTCTCCTATAGTGGTCTGCGTCAATGCGGTTGTTTTATACCACTGATACGGTATGCGCGCATAATAATGAAGCACATCCGCATACGCCCTTCCTGTTATTGCAGAGAGATATGTATCATTGTCGCCGCCAATCGCGCTGCCGTCATCGGTAGTGTCGGTGGGGAAATATGGATCAACAAGATCTATGCGGCTGGGTACATATTTCGAATATGTCGGATCGGCGGTCTTTTTTCTGAAAAGTTTATATGCCGCGTTAGTGACGAGATTATTGCCAAGGGATTGTCCGCACAGGGTGAATTGCGCAGGTGCGTAATTTCCCGGCATCGCGTCAATGATTTCCTGTGCCACAATATTACCCATGCTCGCTGAACGGATGCAGTCAGCAAGTATTGCGCCGCTTACATTCGAATAAGACCCCTGCCTCAATTCGGCGCCCGAGAAAAACGCCATCCCATGGCTTCCGGTGGGATACCATATTTTTTTATTAGACGGGCCCGGTATATTAATGCCGATATTATTGCGCGAGCTATTGTTCCATTTATGCCAATGGATCAAGGCCACATTATATCCACGTGAACGCCAGTGTCCTGCGGACCATTCCCCGTCGGCGCCATATAAACCCTCCCAGGTTGACCTATCAGTCGGATTCATCTGATTTTCCGAAGTACCCCAAATAGGTTTGTATGCCATAAAATCATAAAACCCGGTCGCTTCAAGGCCATGAAGAGAGATCAAAATTTTTCTTTTAGAGGGATCAAAGTGTTTATAGCGGGAATCATCCCTTTCGTTTTTATTATTGTTTCGGGCGGTTGGTCCGGCAATGCCGTCACCCATGAAGGTAATTCCGTGCTTCTGATACCAGTTCGTTTCCAACACATTTTTATTGCCCCAGCCTTCATAATCCTCGCAGACTTCAATAGGGTATGAGGTAAAGCCGTCGGTGAAATCGCTTTTTTTTGGGGCTGTGCCGACGTCAAGCCTGGGTACCCCCGTCACCGATGCCGGGCCGCCTTCCCAGTTGTCGGGAGTGGTAACATCATAAGGCGCAGCTTCATGTGCCTCAAAGCTATTCAACGATCTGTCCGTGTCGCGGTAACCGGATGTATTCAT
>JBFZEZ010000544.1:0-4067 GCA_041306585.1 Spirochaetota bacterium
CGGTTATTGCAGCGTCTCTCTTTATGTCATTCAATAAGGATCATGGAGAATGGATTGCGATAGCGGTTATGACGCCTGCAACTCTCATTTTTGCCGAAGTCATACCAAAAACACTGGCCATTACCTATAATGAAAGAGTTGCACCGTTTGTCAGCAAGCCTCTGTATTTTTTTTCGCAATTAATTTTTCCATTAAGATTCATATTGTATAACATCTCTGTAATGCTTTCGAAAATTGCAGGATTTGAAAAACGTCATATTTCAACGGCAATAATGGAAGATGAATTCAGGGCTCTTGTTGATCAAAGCCATGAGAGCGGGGAAATCAACAGGGCTGAACGGGATCTTATACATAATGTTTTTGAATTCAGTGATACCCACGCCTTTGAAATTATGACGCCTTTAAATGAGATATTCTCCCTGTCCGAAGATATGATCATTGAAAAAGCCGTAAAAGCCGTGCGGCAGAGCCGGTTTTTAAGAATACCCGTATACAGAAACCGTTTCGACAACATAGTCGGAATTCTTTATACAAAAGATCTCTTAAAAATCAACACTTCTAAATCAGGTAGGGATGGAAATACGATTCAGAAAATTTACCGAAAACCCTTTTTTGTTGATGAAAACATCAAGACAGATGATCTGTTTCATATTTTAAAGAAAAAACGGATACATATCGCCATTTGCATGAACAAGCAGGGTAAGGTTACAGGCCTTTTAACAATGGACGATCTTCTCGGTGAGCTGTTCGGAGAAATTCATGACGAATATGACAGGGAATTAAAGTGAACAGCTTTCTTTATATTTTTGCAATAGCCTTATGCGTTCTATTTCAGGGATTCTTTTCAGGATCCGAGATGGTTATCCTCTCCGCAAACAGGACAAAACTGAGGCAGGCCGCAAAGCGGGGAAATAAGGGAGCCGCCCGTTTCTTAAAACTGATAGAAAATCCCGAATGGTCACTTGCAACAACAAGTACCGGCACGAATATGTTTGTAATCATCGCGTCCGTATTTGCTGCTATCTGGTTGGATAGGGTATTCCGGAATAACAGCGAGCTATTTACAATTCTTATTATAACTCCGGTTCTTCTGATTTTTGGTGAGATTATACCCAGAACTATTTTCCAGCAGAAAGCGGATGAGATAGCTCTTAAAATCTCATCACTTTTTATTTATGCCTCCCGAATTATTTTGCCGGTAACATATCTTGTCTTCTGGACCAGCAGATTATTTTACAAACTGATCGGAAAGGAAATTCTCAAACGGAATTTTTATATTTCAAAGAAAGAACTCGAGCTTGCCCTTTCCATAGATGGAGTGGGAAGCGATCTTGAAACAGAAGAGAAAAAGCTTATACGAAGGGTTTTCAAGCTTTTTGCATCGAATGTCTCGGATGTTATGGTCCCTCTCGTTGATGTAACCGCAATATCATATAAAGCAACTGTCGGAAAGGCTATAGAAGTGATTAACAACACGGATTATTCACGACTGCCCGTATATAAAGGCAGAATCGACAATCTGGTTGGAATCATCCATCCTTTTGATCTGATTCATATGACAGATGAAAATGCCCCTATTGTCCAATTTATCCGTGAAGTCCCGTTTGTTCCGGAATCAAAGAAAGCTCATGACCTGCTGGTATTGCTTCAGAAAACAAAAAATTCCATAGCAATAGCACTCGATGAGTACGGCGGTACAGTCGGAATCATAACTATCGAAGATATACTTGAGGAAGTCGTAGGTGAAATCAATGATGAATATGACGATGATACAAAGCAGTTTGTGAGGCTTGGCGAAAATAAATTTCTTGTAAAAGCAAGGATGGAAATAGAGCATGCAAATGAAATAATGAAGTTAAAGATTCCCAAGGAGGATTATGAAACCATAGGCGGTTTTCTGCTCAAACAACTAGGTAAAATTCCAAGAAAAGGCGAGTCGTTATTGTTTGATAATATAAGATTTACTATCCGGTCATCAGGCAAAAAATCAATTAATACAGTCATTGTGGAAATACCGGGAATAGACCAATGAACTACTTCGCAGCAGAACTGCGGGGTATCTGGAATACAGAATACAGTAGTCAGAAGTCAGAATTTTTTTTGAGGGTATTTTTAATCCCCCTTCTGGATTCTGAATTCTGGATTCTTACCCCGAAGCAGGGAGACCTCTTCTGAGCGTTATTTTTTCACCCTTTCAACATATTGTCCCGTCCTTGTGTCTATCCGCACAAGTTCACCTTCTTCAACAAAAGGAGGTACCTGGACAACATATCCCGTTTCAAGAGTCGCCGGCTTGGTGCTGCCTGCGGCGGTATCCCCCTTAGCCCATGGGTCCGCTTTAATTATCTTGAGATTGACAAAATTTGGGAGTGTAAGACCGATGGCTTTTTCTCCAAAGAAAAGGATATTGCATACCGTGTTTTCCTTTAAATAATTTTTTGAATCGCCAACCTGGTCACCCATCAGAAATTCCTGCACATAGGTCGATGTATTCATAAAGCAGTAACCGTTCTTGTCTGAATATAAAAATTCCATCTGGTGTTCTTCAAGATTTGCCTCGTTGAATTTATCGCCAGACCTGAATGTTCTTTCAAATTGAGAGCCCGTTGCCATGTTCTTGAGCTTGCACTTATAAAGTGCCTGCCCTTTTCCTGGTTTTACAAAATCAAATTGAATTATAATGTATGGATCGCCATCTATCTCTATTTTAAGGCCCTTTTTTAGATTACCGCTTTCGTACATCTGTCTGCTTTCCTCCCTGACTATAAATATCAAATCGTTTTATTTGTTAAAAGTTTTTCCGCTCTTCTCGATTCTTCAACGAACCGTTTCACCCTGTCTATGTCTTTTTTAAATCTGACAGGTTTGCCCTCCATGTCACGGGCATTTGTATGCGTGCAACTGTCAACTCCCGCGGGCTTTACCTTAATAATCCCGTCAAAAACATTATCCGGTGAAAGTCCGCCTGCAAGTATCACAGGTATATCGGTCGAATCAACAAGTTTTCTCGCAATATCCCAGTTGCATGTGAGGCCTGTAATTCCGACAAATCCGTTCACCGGCTGATTATCCTGAATTGGGCATGAATTGTTCATGATGACCGTGTCTGTCAGAAAAAAATCGCTGACATGTTCAAATATTTTTACAAGCTCAATTGAAGAAAAAAATTCAGCGATTCCGGGTTGTGGAATCGGAATTGATCTCATTACGAGTATTTCGGGGAATTTTTCTTTGACACTCTCCTGTAAATCAATAAGGAAATCCAAAGCAAAGCGGTTGTTCTTATATTTATTAAGATCTTCACAGAAATGCACAATATCCGGTTTGTAGAAATCCAGGGCATGTAAGATAAAACCGATATCGAAAAAAAGAGGTATCAGGGAACTTTTCGATGTCGAACTTTTTACAACATCAATTGTTTCTTTAAGCTGCGGCCGCTTCAAAGTTCCTTCCGGAGTTAACACGCTCCCGATGTGATCGACTCCGGCTTCGATAATCGCTTCAGCTTCATGAGGTGTCTGGATTTCATAAATTTGAATTATCATATATAAAAATATTCCCCCAAAATTTATAGACTCATAAAAAGTCATAATTCGGACGGCAAAGTAAAAAGTTCAAGTTCAAGGCGTCGCGAATCTTGAGGAATACCGCAAACGCGGGGCCCGAAGGGTGCGTACATAAAAGTACGCCGCAATTACGAAAGATGAAGCGCAACGAAGAAATCGGACTTTTTACGAAGCCGTCAAAATTGAGTTGACATTTTATGCCATGTCTAACATATTCTTTACCTTCAGGTTAGTTAGTTTCCATCCGGAAATGGCCCTTTTGTGCGATCTCTGTGTCAATCTGCGGGATTTCTTGTGCGACATACAATGCGTATGTCTCCGCGCAATCCCTTGATTTTCTTGAGCTTGCCTAAAATTGCCTGTTTCCGAATTGGAAACTCACATGTGTCCAAATTTGGTTTCCGGATGGACACTAGTTAATTTAACAAATTATTGCAACCGAACACTTGATCCTTTGGCCACTCGAATCCTTGACCCCTTATAAAACATTAAAGGATTTAT
>JBFZEZ010000545.1:0-4163 GCA_041306585.1 Spirochaetota bacterium
GTTCGGTTCTTTTTCAAAAGGAATATCCTTTTTGCATGAAGCAAAGAGAATCAGCGATACAATTGATACTGCAAAGTTGATGTTGCGCAATATCATCAACAAATTGCTATCGCTAAAAATAATCTAAAAATCATAATTCCCCCTTTTCAATATATCCATGTATCGTATACAGCGTTAGCGCGAAGTAGTCAAGTAAATACTAAAATTCTAATTGAAAAATTATGTTTATATTAAAGCAGTATCATGCTAATAGTACCGCGACAGGAGCACCACTCGAGCATGGAGGTTTTTTAAAATGAAATTCAGCACCAAACTTAAATTAACAGGTATCGCAATTACCGTTCTTGCAATCGTTGCGGGATATTTCTATTTCAGATATTATTTCACCTACACACAAAAAAATATCGTTCAAAGGAAACTGGAAACGATAACCGGACAGAATCTTACCGTTACGGTTTTCGGATATGACGGCAGGATCATCAAACGCTGGACACATGTTAAAAAAATAACCTCTGGGGCCGGTGAGCGAAACCTTACCTACACATATTTCTATACTTCCGAAGACAAGTACGTTCAACTGCCTAATTCCCTCTGGTACATAGCGGAAGAGGAATGACCTTTGCGGACGCACATCCAGTATATCAAGGGAATAGGCTCTAAGAAAGCCGAGGTGCTGAAGTCCGAAGCAGGAATTGAATCGGTTGAGGATTTACTGTATTACGGTCCGCGCAGATACCTTGACCGTTCCTCATTTACATCGATTACCGACTGCTTCGCCGGACAGATGGTCACCGTTACCGGCATAATACAAAAACTCGCAATATCAGGCAGTCGCAGACGTTTTCTCGAAGTTACCATCGATGACGGTTCCGACAGCCTTTCAGGTATTTTTTTTGCCGGTATTCAGTATTTCAAGAAAATTTTCGTTCCGGGTTCCTCGGTGATATTTTCCGGAAAAATAGAGATATTCAGAGGTAAGCAAATAGTCCACCCGGAATTTGATTTTTTCGACGAGGACTCTCGAATCAAATCCATACACGCCGGAAGAGTCATTCCGCTCTACCGTTCCACGGAGAAGCTTAAAAAACTAGGCTTCGATTCCCGTGGATTCAGAAGGGCGATACGTACGGCAATAGATGAATATCTTGAATCGATCACGGATCCTGTTGACAGCAAAATCCTGAGCAGGCTTAAACTGCCACCTCTGCGGGCGGCGATTATAGCCCTTCATTTTCCGGAAAGCATGGAAGAGGCGGAAAACGCACGCCGCCGTCTTGCGTTTAACGAACTTTTATTCATGCAGGTTTATCTCGCTTTGTCCAGAAAATATCTGCAATTGGAAACTCTATACCGAAAAGACCGCATTGATTCCCAGTTGCCTGAGTCATTTCTTAGGTCCCTCCCCTTCTCTCTTACCCAGGATCAGAGCAGTGCGATATCAGAGATACAGGCAGATCTATGCAGACCATTTCCCATGAATCGTCTGCTACAGGGAGACGTTGGATCGGGGAAGACGGTCGTATCGATGGCTGCTTCCTTAATTGTCGCAGGCAGAAACGAACAGGTCGCGATCATGGCGCCAACCGAGATACTCGCATCACAGCATTACGACAATTTCAAGAGATTTATGCCGAAAACACTGACAATCGACCTTATTACCGGCAGCATTCAGAAAAAAGAGAAAATCGCCACTCTGGAACGGACCGAATCAGGTAAAAACTCCATACTTATAGGTACACATGCGCTGATCGAAAGCGGGGTTCGTTTCAATAAGCTTGGGCTAATAATAATCGATGAGCAACACCGTTTCGGTGTTAAACAGCGTTCACTTCTCAGGGAAAAGGGCGAGCATCCAGACCTCCTAATAATGACCGCTACGCCAATCCCCAGATCACTGGCATTGACGCTTTACGGAGACTTGGATATAACTTCCATACGAGAAAAACCTTTGAACCGACAACGTATTAAAACTCTCGCGCTACCCGAATCAAAAATCGGTGGAGTCTATAAATCAGTGGACAAATACATCAATGAAGGCCGGCAGGCATATTTCATATATCCGATTATCGAGGAATCACAAAAAGTCGATCTTAAATCGGCGATAAGCGCATTCGAGTCTCTTAAAAATGAAATTTTCCCCCATCGCAGGGTTGAACTGCTTCATGGCAGATTGCCGTCTATTGAAAAAGATGATATAATGCGGCGTTTTAAAAATGCTGAAATCGATCTGCTCATCTCTACAACAGTTATTGAGGTGGGAATAGACGTTGCCAACGCCACCATAATCGTTGTCCAGCATTCCGAACGTTTCGGGCTTTCTCAGCTTCATCAATTGCGCGGAAGGGTGGGACGAAGTCACTTTCAGTCTTTCTGCGTTCTCTTATATCCTGATGACATCGGGGCAGAAGCTCGCGCGCGAATCGATGCTGTTGCGGCGACGGACGACGGATTCAGGATCGCTGAAGAGGATTTAAAGATGCGAGGTTCGGGGCATATAATCGGTTTTCAACAACACGGCCATGATGCCGGTTTCGAATTTACCGATCTGTCCGCCGACCTTGATATTATCGGCATTGCCCGTGAAGAAGCGATAGCCCTGGTGGACAAAATAATAGAACCCGGATCGTTCCTCGATTCTTTAAAAACGGGGAGTTTCTCCGGTGGGCGGCTTGCTGAATTAAGCAATCTCAGAACACGTAAAATACTGTCATTGCTTTCATGACCCGCAGCAATTTTTATATTTTTTGCCGCTTCCGCAGGGACAGGATTCATTACGCCGTACCGGTTCCCCAAGCTTTTCCTCTATCTGTCCGATGATCGTTCTGTTTTTAAAAAGTTTGAGTTTTTCGTTTTTGATAAGGTTTTTAATAGTCAGCATTGTGTTCCACATTACCCTGGTGAAACTCTCAAGTTTTGTTACAAAGCCATCCATGTCGGAAAACTCCGCATCAGTCCATTTACCGCTCATGCTTTTTTCAAGAGCCGCGAGGAGCTCAATATTGGCCGAAAAGATCGTGTAGACTTTTCGAATCTTTTCGTTTCCATTTGGCACATCATAGCCTCCCAGGTGCAGACGTTTCAAAAATTCTTCACCCGCTTGAAGTTGCCTGCGCACATATGAGATATAATTATCAGGAAGTGTCGATTCGCGTGAAACAATTATGTGTCTTGATTCAGGGAATTCGGTGCTGCCATAGAGCTTATACCACAGTCCCTCTATGGCTGCGGCTGTGAAATCTGATGGTGCCCTGCCCGCCTCGCTGCGAACGAAATCGAGCACTATTGGAATCCCGGTCTGGAATAAAGAGCATTGAACACCCAGAATACAGGCCTTTAATCGTTCGATTGTCGCCTGGTAACCATCTTTTTGCAAATGACTCAATAATTCATCGTCACCGATGTATTTTTTAACGGCTAGTTTATTCATTGCGAACACCATCCGATTTATGACTCTGCACCGAAATAATAATGATTTGTCTGATTGTGTATGAAGCAAACGTAATAATTCTTTAAGTGATGCAAGAGGAGGAGACGCTCCCTTTGGATTCATGCCGGCTGCTTGAAGATGCTCTTCTCAATAAACCTATTATATACCGGTATACGCGCGGCTCCGAACCATTGATTCCATTTACTTTTAAAATATTCCTGTTTATTAAATTGCGGGTTTTCATTGAGCTTCAATTTTGAAATCATGTCTTCAAGCTGACGCATGTTGATGGCAAGTTCAGTGTTGTATTTCATTAGAACCGTTCGGCGAATTTCATCGAAATACTGCACTTTATCAAAATCAATGCTCAAGGTATTTATATTTGACTCATTCCAGTTAAGTATTTTCTCCTTAAGGTATTCCGCGGGAATATATCGTACGACTTTATTCCCCGGAAGGTATTTAAAGCAGAGGCCGATTCTCTCGACCTGTAAGAAAGAGATCATAATTCTGTGAAGGGTCGCCGGCCCGAGATGATATATGAAAAGATTACGAGAATCGTCCTTAAATCCGAAATAATCACACAGATCCTGAACCTGGGTTATTAGTGTCTTATAGATAAACTCCTCATACTCCGTTCCGATGTTATTTGACGTGTCACTCATAAAACGGATCATCGCCCTTTTAACCGCGCCTTCCTGGGCCGTATTTTCTGGTTCACTCAAATAATAGAATG
>JBFZEZ010000546.1:0-4299 GCA_041306585.1 Spirochaetota bacterium
CAAAATTTACCAAAAAATAAGAAAAATTCTTTTAAATATTCAAGCGGGGATATATTAAGGTAGATTATTAATATAAAAATGCAATCATATCGCATCAGGAGAAATGCTATGTCAATACCACTTCGAAGTGAAAAAAGTACTCAGGGACGCAAAATGGCAGGGGCCCGCAGTCTCTGGAGGGCGAACGGCATGAAGGAGAAGCAATTCGGCAGGCCTATTATAGCGGTGGTGAACTCGTTTACCCAATTCGTACCCGGTCATGTCCATCTTCATGAAATCGGACAGCATGTTAAAAAGATAATAGAAAAACAGGGGTGCTTCGCAGCGGAATTCAATACTATCGCAATCGACGACGGCATCGCCATGGGTCACAACGGTATGCTATACTCCCTCCCTTCACGGGAACTCATAGCCGACAGTGTTGAATACATGTGCAATGCCCACATGGTGGACGCAATGATATGCATATCGAACTGCGACAAGATAACCCCCGGGATGCTTATGGCAGCCATGCGGCTTAATATCCCGACTGTATTCGTATCCGGCGGGCCCATGGAATCGGGACTGATCAGGGAAAAAAAATATGATCTTGTTGACGCCATGGTCATGGCTGCAGACCCGTCAGTGAGCGACAAAGAAATTTCGCAGATAGAACGCCTGGCATGCCCGACATGCGGCTCCTGTTCCGGGATGTTTACGGCAAACTCCATGAACTGCCTGAACGAAGCCCTCGGCCTTGCCCTCCCCGGCAACGGCACGATCGTGGCGACGCACAAAAACCGGCTTAAATTGTTTGAAAAAGGGGCGCGCATTATTGTCGATATAACCAACCGTTATTACGACAAAGGGGACGATTCGGTCCTTCCCGTATCGATTGCAACCCGCGGAGCGTTCATGAACGCCATGGCCCTCGATATCGCCATGGGCGGGTCGACCAATACCGTGCTCCATCTCCTCGCTATCGCGCATGAAGCCGGGGTCGATTTCACAATGAAAGACATCGACGCCCTGTCCAAAAAAATCCCCAACCTGTGCAAAGTCGCGCCAAGTTCGCACTACCATGTGGAGGACGTTAACCGGGCAGGCGGCATCATCGGCATTATGGCCGAACTCGACCGGGGGGGGCTTATCGACACAACGGTCAAACGCATCGACGCCCCTTCCCTGAAAAAGATATTGAAGCACTACGACATCATGTCCGCAACAATTTCCAAGGAAGCAGCTGCCGTATATAAAAGCGCCCCCGCGCATCAGCCGGGAAGAAATCTGGTCATGGGCTCACAGGGGACCATGAGCAGGCAGCTCGACAAGGACCGCAAAGAAGGCTGTATCCGCAGCATTGCCGGCGCATACAATCCCGAAGGGGGGCTCGCGGTCCTCTTCGGCAATATCGCCGAAAACGGCTGCATAGTGAAAACTGCCGGGGTCGATCCTGACATCTTCACGTTCAAGGGGCCGGCAAAAGTATTTTTTTCCCAGGAAGCCGCTTGCGACGCGATCCTTTCAGGCGGGATAACAGCCGGTGATGTTGTGGTTATACGCTACGAGGGCCCGAAAGGGGGCCCGGGCATGCAGGAGATGCTCTATCCCACATCCTACATAAAATCGATGCATTTGGGAAAACAGTGCGCACTAATAACAGACGGAAGGTTTTCAGGGGGGACATCGGGGCTGTCGATAGGCCACATTTCCCCGGAAGCCGCAGCGGGTGGAAATATCGCCCTCATAGAAAACGGCGATATGATCCACATCAGCATCCCCGAGCGCAAAATCCGGGTTGACGTGTCCGAAGATGAACTCTCCCGACGCAGGGAAAGCGAATTCGCGAGGGGGAAACTCGCGTTTACCCCGGCGGGCCGCGGCCGGGTTGTTTCTAAGGCGCTGCTGACGTACGCGTTGCTTGCTGCGTCGGCGGACAAGGGCGCAGTCCGCGTTTTACCGGGCGAATGTGAATAAATAAAGGCCTATGGCCACGGTACCCAGTCGCCCCAATTCGCGAGATACTCGGTGAAGGCCGGGATGCGCTCCTGATTGTTCTGGATGAATGTACGGGTCTGGGCTACGATCTCCTGCTCGCGGGCGAGGGTCAGTTCGCCGAGCATGACGCGGGTCCGCAGGAAAACGAAATACGTGTCGAGTACATCATGGATGCAATAATTGCTGATTTCCTTTATTTTCCCCTGGAGGTGCATCGAGTACACCTCGTTCCCCTTGGTGCTCATCTTCCCCGGTTTCCCTATTATTTTTGCAAGCAGGTTCAGGCCGCCGTTCATACGGATGGCGCTGAAATTGGAGAGCCAGTCCTGGAGGTCGATATGCTTGTTTCCGAAGCGGTAACGGCCTGCAAACTTGTCCTTCAAATGACGTTTGGCGGGTAAACCATACCGGTACGCCATAAGCTCAAGCAAGGGAATATCGAACCCCCTCCCGTTAAAGGTTACAAATGACGCGTGATCATAAAGGTCCTCTATTCCAAGCCAGAACAAACGCACCATCTCGCGCGTACGGAATGCAGGATCATCAAGGGAGACGATATCCATAAACGTGAAGTCCTCACGGACCTTTGCTATGCAGATCGAAATGGGATATTGAAAGGTCACCGGGATAAAATCAGAGGACCCTCCTGACGATGCGAGGATTTCCTCCTGATATTTCCTGACCGCGGCTTCACCATCAAGATTTTCTCCAGGATATTTCACTAGATTTATCAATTTCTGATCAGGGACCGACTCAACGTCGAGAACGAGGTATTTTACTGTTTCAAAGTTCAAACGATGGGCTCCTTAATAATGTAAATAAAAAAGCATGATGCAGTCAACACCATGCTTCACATGTTTATTATCGTATCTTTCCCGGCAACTATTTTTTCAGCAATCGTTCTTCCATTTTGGTGATAAAATCCTTAACATAAGGATCTGATTCCTTTTCCCTGGCAGTCTTCAAGAAACTTATTGACGATTTGGAAGCGAGACGGGTTATCGCCAGGACTGCAGCGTAACGAACATCTGCATTTTGATCGTCCGTAAGGGCCCTGTTTATCACGTCAACGGCCCCTTCACTCGCCTCGCCGATCAGTCCCAGCGCAACTATTGCCCCGATGCGTACGTTCGCCCTGCTGTCCGTAACCAGGCGTACCAGTTTTTTCATCGCTTTCTCTTCCTTCTTTTCACCGGCCCAATCAGCCGCCTTGAGAATGACGTTCTCTTCATTGGATGCGCTCAAATCATCAAGATATGCGTCAGCTGATTTTTCCGCTGCTGCGGGGAGAGTCATGAATGCAACCCCGTATAATGCTATTAATGTAAGAAAAATTATTTTCTTCATATTTTACTCCGTTTAATAATTATGCCGGCGAAACCAAGTCCGCCAGTTAAACACCCATTTTCAGGGGACGTATAATTCTATATCATTGATGCCGTATAATGTCAAATATTTTTAACATGTTTTAGGTTAAACCGGCGAATTTTTCCCGGAACGGTTCATGCCCGATTATGAGCTTCACGGTGCTCAAAGAGCCGAGGACCGTTCCGACAATCCCCGGGGCCTGGATGCTCTGTCCCGCCAGATAGAGTCCTTTTATTGATGTTCTGTTCAGCGACGGCCCGCTCATCATCTGGCCGACTGATTTTTTAATCCCGTAGGGGGACCCGCAGGGACTGTTCACCCAATCTCGAACCGTGAGCGGGGTATACGAGTCAATGATGCGGGCCCCGGATATTGGCCCCAAAACACCTGACGCCTGTTTGACGAGAAGTCCGGATTCCTCCTCCTTACGCCCCACGTACTCAGACCCCCGCCTGCCGGTTACCGTATGTTCCCATTGTTTCCACTTTTCATATTTCGAACCGCACAGAAGTGTAAGCAGATTCGTTTGGGGGTCATGCGTTTTCCTTACTTGAATAAAAATCGCGTCTGTCATGGTCCCCGTGGTGTCGGATGCGACCTTGAAAATATTATGGGGGAGATCACCGCATTCTTTCGCATCAACTGCGAGATTCACCGAAAAAATACCCTCAGTATTCTGAAGCTTCCCCACCCTCAGTTTATATGAAGGTTTTGCGGCATCTTCCTGAAGCATCCCGAGCATTATCTTCGGATGGACAGTGCTGACCACAAGCGGGGCAATAATTCGATTTCCAGATTTCAGCTCCACACCCTCAACAATTCTCGAACTCACGAGGATATTTTTAACCTCGTCGCCGAGAATAAGCGCCCCACCCAATTCCTTGAAGCGCGCCGCGAGGATGCCGGCGAAATCGGCGCCGGTGCATGCAAGCCTCCATGCCGAAAAAAGATATG
>JBFZEZ010000547.1:0-4947 GCA_041306585.1 Spirochaetota bacterium
TTCATTTTTACCAGTTTCGGTTCTTAATTCAATATTTAAAACTTTTCCTTTCATTGTGCGACCTCAACTCAATTATATAATCACAATTTATAAAATACAATCATTTAAAAAAAAATCCAAGTAAAAACGCGTCTAAACGAATAACGAACTGACGGATTCCCCATTGTGTATGCGCCGGATAGCTTCGCCGAACAGGGGAGCTATCGAGAGTACCTTCATATTACTTCGTTTTTTACTCATAGAAACCGGGATGGTATTGGTAAAAACAATTTCCTTGAAACCGGCACTCCCAAGTTTATCCGGTGCATCAGCTGATAATACAGGATGTGTAAATATGCAATAAACATCCAATGCCCCATGATTTTTAAGGGCGTCGACTGATTTTGATATTGATCCGCCAGTATCAACCATATCATCAACGACGATACAATTTTTTCCCTTTACATCACCAATGACATTCATGACCTCGGCTACATTTGCTTCAGGTCTTCTTTTATCAATAATTGCGAGCCCTGCATTAATTTTTTTTGCCATATATCGTGCCCTGTCTGCTCCACCCGAATCAGGGGATACTACCACGGCATTGCTTATATTCAACCGGGTGATATAATCGAGTGCAACCGGAAATGCAAAAAGGTTATCTACCGGAATATCAAAAAAACCCTGAATCTGGTCTGAATGAAGATCCATGGTCAGCAGTCTATCCGTCCCGGTCTCCTGAATAATATTTGCGACGACCTTAGACGATATCGGAACCCGGGGCTCTACTTTCCGGTCCTGGCGTGCATAACCGAAATAGGGAACTACTGCCGTAATCCGCTGGGCAGACGCCCGAAGTGCCGCATCAATAATCAGCAAAAGTTCCATTATATGATCATTCGAAGGATTACAAGTCGATTGAATAATGAAAACATCGCTTTCACGGACATTTTCTTTCAGTTTAACCGATATCTCTCCATCCTTGAAACGTGTTAGTTCAATTTTTGATAGTTCGACACCAAGATAATGAGCAATTTCCTTCGATAGATCCGGATTAGATGAACCGGAAAAAATTTTCAATGTACTGTCAGACATTATGATGTACCTTATTTAGTAATACCTAAATTGAGTTAATTTTAAGCTCCCAAAAAAATTTCCAGGGCTCCAAGTTCCTTTGTTGTGTTAACTCCGCTTCCTTCAATCGCATTTTCAAGCTGAATTGTTTTTACCTGATAACCCATTTTTAATACATGCAATAAAGCATCGGGAAGATAGTATTCCCCCTGGGCATTATTTGTATTGATCAGTTTCAGGCCATCAAATAAAAATCTATCATCAAAAATATATGTTCCCGTGTTGACTTCGTTAATAAGCTTTTGCTCAGAAGTCGCATCCTTATCCTCAACAATTCTGACAAAATTGCCTTGCCCATCTTTAAGTATCCGGCCATACCCTGCAGGATTTTCAAGCTTCATGGTTAGAACGACAGCTTTTACACTTTCGTCCGATGAAGCATTGATAAGGGATATAAATGTTTCAGGCTTCACAAGGGGGACATCTCCACAGGCTATGATAATTCGTCCCGTGAAATTTTCATATTCCCGCTCAGCCTGCATAACAGCATGCCCTGTCCCCATTTGCTGATACTGCCAGACACATCGGGCTCTTTTTCCCAAAACCTGTATTACTTTTTCCCCCTGGTAACCAATAATAGCAGTAATATCGGATATTCCTGCACTACTAAGGCTGTCAATGACATGCAAAATAAGGGGTTTACCTTTTAAAGGATGAAGGACCTTGGGAAGATCGGATTCCATTCGAACGCCTTTTCCAGCGGCCAGAATAATTGCAGCAATCTTTTCGATCTTTATCTCCATATTCTATAAAAATCTGTAATCTGAGGTGCCAGGATTCGAACCTGGGAATGCCGGGACCAAAACCCGGAGCCTTACCACTTGGCCACACCTCAATATTGTTTTTTGAAAAATTTCAATCTCACAAAGTAAATACTATTTAATTTAAAAAAATGAACTTATAATGACTGTTTTAATCGTTCCGCTAAGTGCACATGATGCTTTTTCAACATCTTTTTCTTTTGAAAATAATCCGAAAATGGTGGATCCTGAACCGGTCATCATTGCAAAATCAGCGCCAAGATTATATAGCTCCTGCTTCAGCGCCTGTAATTCTGAAAATTTTTGAAAAACCGGTACCTCGAAATCATTTATGAGTATATTTTTTATTGGATCTATCCGGCCATTTATTGAAGCCTGCATAATCATTAATTTTCTTTTTTCAAGGGCTTCTTTATCGTAATAATATCCCGCCTGCCGTCCAATTATACCATATGCATACCCTGTATCAATATGCAGGCCATTATTCACAATTAAAACCCAATACTTGAATCCTTCTTTCATCGAGGTAATTATCTCGCCTATGCCTTCGCACAATGCAATTCCGCCCCTCAGGGCAAAGGGGACATCGGCTCCCAGTTTTCTTCCCAGAGAAAAAATTTCATGTGGAGTCAATAATTTACAATGATCATTCAGTAATTTTAGCGTTGCGGCTGCATCAGCGCTCCCTCCGCCCATACCGGCTCCGGAAGGAATATTTTTGATCAGGGAAAAAGCGATATCAGCCGACTTCCCGATTGTCTTAAAATACAGGCTGGCAGATTTTGTTACCAGGTTATCTTCTATTGATATAGATTCAATCGCCTGCTTACATGAGCCGCTGATATTTGTGAAAGTAACCGTTACACCGCGTTCCGCAGTATCAAATACGATTATACTTTCAAGTTTTAAAAGATCATAGAGTTTGATTTGAGCCATACAGCTCATAATATTATGAAAACCATCATCTCGTTTATTAAGTACCTCGAGATGAAGATTGATTTTTGCGTACGCCTTTTCTTCTATAGTTTTAATCCATAATAGTAAAATATTTGAAAGGCAAAATTATTCTGGGGTATTTTATTTGTCAAGAACTTTAACAAATTAATTTACCTTGGAATCGAGGGAAGATGGTGGTCATTGATCTCAAACTCGAGGGTGCGGTACGAATTTACCCGACAAAAATGCGTAATTACCCTCCTGGGGATAAAAAATAATTAATTTTTCTTGACAGGATAAGACCAATATATAACTTGAAACTCTTTCTTAATTCAGGTATGTATGACATTAAATCAGAAAAAAGACGACGGAAGATATAGAGGTAGATACAATGAACAGCATTCAAAAAACGTATTCCATGAAGGCATCGGAAATCAATAAAAAATGGGTTCTGATCGATGCTGAAGGGAAAATTTTGGGCCGATTAGCCACAACAGTTGCAACCATACTGCGCGGTAAAAATAAACCGAATGTTACGCAACATCTGGATATGGGCGACAATGTCATAATCATTAACGCTGAAAAAATAGTTTTGACCGGCAAAAAAGGTGAAGAAAAAGACTATTTCAAGCATACTCACTTCCCGGGAGGCGAGCGCTTTACCAGTATTACTAAGTATTTCAAAAGGAACCCGGCTTTTATCATTGAACATGCGGTTAAAGGCATGCTCCCAAAAGGACGGCTGGGACGTGACATTTTCAAAAATCTTAAAGTGTATGCAGGACCAGAACATCCGCATGCCGCACAACAACCTGTAAAAATTGATTAATTGCATATAAGGAGTTTGCCGAATGAGCGAAAAAGTATACGCTACCGGAAGAAGAAAGACATCATGCGCCAGAGTGTGGGTAGTACCCGGATCTGGAAAAATTATAATAAACAACGAACCGATTGAAACATATTTCCGCAGAGACACCCTCGGATTGATAGTTCGTCAGCCCCTTGAGCAAATCGGGCAATTAAATAACTTCGATGTTATGGCGCTTGTCGACGGCGGAGGCTGGTCTGGCCAGGCCGGTGCAGTAAAAATGGGTATTGCACGTTGTCTTGTTAAGGTGAATGAACAAAATAAAAAAACCCTTCGTGATGCCGGATTTCTTACCAGGGATTCACGAGAAGTTGAAAGAAAAAAATATGGTCAGAAAAAAGCACGAAAAAAATTCCAGTTTTCAAAACGTTAAAAATTATTATCCAATATATATTCAAAAAAGGATGCTTAACAGCGTCCTTTTTTGTTATTACCCCGCAGCCCGGGCAGGTGTTGAATTAAAAAATCAGCATTATAAAGACCGGAAATATGGAATAGTTAATCATGCCTGAAATAGTAAAAATTCAATATTGTGAGAATCATATAAAAGTCGAGCTTGACAGTGGCGAGAAACTGAAACTCTCAATACTGAGTGCCGGGAATCTAAAATTACATTCAGGGAAAAAAATCACCAATGTTGAATACAAACATCTGACGGAGGAATCCAGCCGTTTTACATGTTATCACCGAGGTTTGTCGTATCTTGCCATTCGGTCAAGGTCCCGTGCTGAAATGGAGACATACCTTCGTAGAAAAGGTTATTCAGGGGATATAATCCAGGAGACGATTGCAAAATTTCACGATTCTGGTTATATCAATGACCGCGATTTTGCAATACAGTATATTAAAAGCAAGAAACATAGGAAAACAATCGGGGAGAATCTTCTGAGAAGCGAATTATATCGAAAAGGCATCCCAAAGGACATTATTAGAGATTCACTCAAAGAGACCAGGGCTGGTGATGACGATATTGAAGCTATTTACGAACTTGCCGCAAAAAAATTTGAACAAATCAGGAATAAAACGAATCCCCGCTCAAAACTACACTACTTCCTTCATCAGCGTGGTTTTAATAATGATTTAATAAGGAAAGTACTGTTAAAAATATTTTCAAGTGATGATTTCGATTCCGGGGCGTAATAGTAATTATTCAGTTTACGTATTAGGTCATGTATAGGGGGTATTTACTAAATAGTACCCATAAGTCATCCCCGCGCAGGCGGGGATGACATGGTATGGATTGTTACCCCCTAAAAATGACCTGTTACC
>JBFZEZ010000548.1:0-3908 GCA_041306585.1 Spirochaetota bacterium
CCGTATCCTCAAACTTCATGATGCCTCGAAAAAAACACGGAAAAATCTGATAAAATATTCGAAGGAAGATACGGTAACTAATCTTTTAAACAGGCGCGCATTGCTCGATGAGGGCCTGAAGGAAATGGGGCGCATATCCCGGGAAAAGAAATTCCTATCGGCTTTTATAACATCAATTACAAATTTCGAGGAGATTGTCGACCTTCATGGGGATGCGGCCGGGGGAGAGGTGCTTCAGGAGTTCGCCAGAAGGCTCAAGGCATCATTTCGGCCCTATGATAAAATCGGGCGGTTCGGAATTGTTGAATTTCTCGTATTTATACCAGGATCGACAGCATTACAGGCCGAAAAGGCGGCCAGGCGCATCCTTCCCGCAGTTGTCGACAAGCCTTTTACTGTTAAGGGCATGGAGATTTCTATAGAAACAAACACTGGTATCTCGGAACTCGATCCAAAAGATATAGCGAGAAACCATCACGTGGACGATCACCTTGTGAATGATCTTATCCTTGAAGCCCTCATACGTCGCGCTGAAATGGCGATGGGCAAAGCTGGAAAGTCCGGCAATAACAAGATCCAGATGTTCAATTACACATAATTTCAGGTGATTGATTTACGGCCCAGACTTCGGGGCGCCGTTGATTATCGGATTTTTTTTATCATCGCGCGGAGGGTCCCCTCGCCGAGAGAGAGCTGTTCAAGCAAACGTTTGTTGTTTATTGTGCCCCGGTTCAGCGTGAGAAATTTTATTGCCATATTGTACTTTCGTCTCATGTGCTGAATGGTTGCGATGCTGCAGCGAAAGTGTTTAGCCAGCTCGCGGTCCTTATATATGTATTTTTTTTTCTTGTCTTTCTTGTTCATCGTTATGAATTTCGCCAGCATTTCATCGTCCCACTCGATTTTTTTCCCATTGCTGTAATTATATTCCTCAAAACGTTTTTGTGTCCGCTCGGTGTTCCCTTCAAGTTTACGTTCTTTCCAGTAAGGGTGACGATTCCGATGGTACTCGATATCTTCGACGGTATATTTTGTTTTTTCGAGCCACATGCGGGTGATGAATGCCTTCCGCCCCGGCTTGAGTGAGCTCTTGAATGAAAGGTCGATGTACTCCTTCGGATTGCGCGCGCTCAGCAGTTTTTTTTCATCAGCGTTGATTTCTTTAAGCATTACGTCTCCCTTGGGGTTATTCGTCCTGTGATCATTGACCATGTATATGTCGTAATCATTAGTGTCGGGTAAATCCAGGGCGGGATCCTTTATTGAATATTTATAAAAGTTAATCAATGGGAAAAAATTGGCAAGTATTATTCTAATATTTATTGCAATTTTTTGATCGATATGATCCAATCTGTTAATTTTATAAAAAAATCGCAGGATGATACAGAATGAAAACCGTGCCGAAAAAATCAGATCTCCTTTCGCCGTTTGTTATTATCATTTTTACGGCGCTGACCGTACAGCTTATCGGTAATTATTTCGCCAAGAGTTATTTTATTTTCGGGAATGATTTTTACGGGCTGTGGGTGGTGCTGCGGATCGTTGTCCCGGTGTGTGTTGTGCTTTATTTAAGGATACCCTTCAAAGCCCTGGGGTTGGGGCTTCCCAAAATAGACAAACCCCTTCAAAAAAATATGCTTGTTATGCTGATCATCCTTTTCGTTGTTTTTGCAGGGATTTTTTTTATCCGTGATTATTTCAGTCATTACAGCGGTTCATTCTCGGGATTCGGGTATACCAGGGCGTCACGTTTCATTTCTTTCATGATTTTCACCTCGTCGACCCTCCCTGGCTGGGAATTTATCCACAGGGGGTTTCTCCTGATGGGATTGATCTACGTGTTTACAGAGCATGAAAAAATATCCGGAGAAAAAGCGATGAAATTCGCAATCTGTATTGTCTGGATTTTCGAAGTTGTATTTCATTTCATCAAGCCCCCGGTTGAAGCCCTGGGATTACTGGCGGGTTCACCGATTCTCAGTTATATTGCCATACGGACCAGGAGTATATGGACCGCTTTTGCCTGTCATCTCCTTGTTGAACTCTTATTTATTGGCGCGCTTTTGCTGCAATAATACAATAGTGACGGCCTTCTGCACAATACCGGGCTTTTGGGGACCGCCATTGTACTGAATATTTTTTTTACTTTTTAATAAATACCCTATATATTTAAAAAAAATTAATCGATAATACAATTAGAGTAATTGCGGGATTATAGTCGCGCACGAAGCTGAGGTCAAGTCTGAAATTGAAATAAGAAAAGCGCCACCTTGACATTCAACTTGCATCCGGCTGATAATTTTCGACCATATATTAATAAATATTTTACCGGGGGAATGCAATGAGTAAGCTGTTTGAATACTATGGCGATAAAGTAAAAAAAGGCGAATTTATTTTCAAAGAAGGGGATAATGCCGAGCTCGTGTATATGATCCACAAGGGAAAAGTGCAGATCACGAAGGATGTCAAAAATATTAAAGAAAAGGTCCAGATATTAAAAGAAGGCGAATTCTTCGGTGAGATGGCTGTCATTGATTCCCTTCCCCGTTCAGCGAATGCCATGGCACTTGAGGATTGCGAGCTCATTAAAATGGACAGGGAGTCATTTGAAAAGACCATAAAGGAGAACCACCAATTCGCGGTAAGCGTAATCAGGGGGCTTTCCGAACGCCTGCGTGATACGAATGAGATCAAGGCCGTTCTCGCTGTTAGGGACCGTACAAGGAAATTCATCATCGAATTGCTTACTGAATACCTGCGGAACGGTAAAAAGGATGGACGGGGAGAATGGTATCTTATAAAGAAAGATCTTTTTTTGAATCAACTTAAACAGAAAAATTCATGGGAAGAAAGCATCCTCCAGGATGTTCTGAATGATGTTTTCAGCCAGAATATCATCAGTATAAAAAAAGACCAGGGCGGCACGGAATGGATAGCATATAAATATTAATCTACCCAATCCCCGGCATGAAAAAAACATTAACATTTTTTACAATTTTCATTTTTACAATTTTTTTTATTAGTGGAGTTGTGCTGATTATATATTTACCAGGCATACGCGCTATCACGCATATGGCCGAAGTGAAAATCGATCCACATTTCACCGTGTATCTCGGTTTCGGGGGGAACAGCGGAGTCCTGACATCGAACAGGGGGGATCATAAAACGCTTGTTATTGATACCAAGTTTTTCTGGGGGGCGGCCGAACTCAACGACAAGGCGAGGATCCTCAGTCACGACACTCCGTTAATCGTTGTGAATACCCACCTCCACGCTGACCATACATCCGGAAACAAGCTGATGCGGACGGATTGTATCATAACAGGCGATTACGACAGAGATGAATGGATTGAAGTTAATGGCGAAGAAAAGATGCCGTGTGAATGGATCGAAAACAGAAAAACACTCAAAATCGGGGGAGAGACCGTAACCCTTCTTAATGCCGGGAACGGGCATACCAGGAACGATCTCGTGGTCTATTTTCATGAAAGAAGGGTTCTTTTTACCGGGGACCTGGTGTATAACGGCTGGTACCCGTTGTTCCATAGAGACATCGGCACCAATGTTGACGGATGGATTAAAATTCTTGACCGGCTCCTTAAAGAATTTAAAATCGATATCGTCGTACCCGGGCATGGCCTGATCGCAACACGGGATTGCATAATAAGAATGAGAGAATTCCTTGCGTCATTCAGGGGCGCTGCCAATGAAGAGAAACTTGCTGATCGTCTGCGGGATAAATATAGTAATTATTTCAGCATACCGTATGTTACCGGATTTGATGAGACCCTTGAATATATGCAGGGGAAATAAAAACCCGGGATCTTTCCCCGGGTTTGTGTGCATATAATACCAGCATACTACCAGCTGTCAGCTTCCTGAACAGTATTTTTTTCCGAAGCTTCCTT
>JBFZEZ010000549.1:0-2945 GCA_041306585.1 Spirochaetota bacterium
TATTCTATCTGTACCTTTTTGTCGGAAAATTTCGGGTCCTGCTGGCGTTCATATATCAGTTCCAGGTAATGGTCCGCAAGGATCGCACTGGATTTCTCTTCATTGGAAATATTTAAATTTCCGTGTTCTATAGCGTTGATAATCATTTCGCGCACCGCGATGCGGAGCAGGTTCGCATGCCGGGTGTCAGTATACCGGTTAAGGTTTCGCGAAATTCTATGGGATATGTCATCGGCTGTAACAAGGTAATTGCCGATTTCAAAAGATTGCGACTCGCTTTCGAAATACTTCAGCAGAGAGTCCTCTTGTATGTGAGACGCTTTCCCGAGAATCTCATTTTTGCCTTCAATGTTGATGTATTCAAGGCGCACCTTCATCTCCTTGGGCTCGGTGATGATGGGCGATTTAAAGGGGGCCATAAAAACAATCGGTTCCCTGGTCTTTGAAAAAACGATAAGCTTTTCATGTACCAGCTGCTTTGTGACTGAACTGAGGTCACTGCCACTATAAATGAGATCGAGGAGGTTTTTACTTTTTGCTGTTTCCGGAGTTATTTTAAAGTGTCTGCTGACAGCCTTATTGATAGTAGAAAAGTTCCATCCTTCGTCAAGAGTGAAAACAATATCTTCAGAGTTATCTACAAGCAGTTTGAACCTCTCTTCGGAAAGTGTGGCGCGTTTTTCCGCATCCTCATGCTCGATGCGAAGCATGTTTACGCGATCGCCGAGTCCGAACGATAGGAGTACAAATTGGAACACCGACCCTATTTGCAGGGCATAATTACCGAAAAAATTACTTTGGATGATGCCTGCGACCTTCAGGCCGTAAACGATACCCCCGAAAATTGTGCCCGCCCATGCCATCAAGTAGAAATAGGAAGGGCGGTACCTTTTGATGAAAGAAACCACCCCTGCGTACAGGGCCAGGGCGAATGTCACGAATGATGAGAAAAGCTGAATCCGGATCGCAGTTGCATAACTTACAAAAAGAGGGGAAGCCAGCATGGCCCCGAGAAATATCATCAATCCCAGGAAAATTTTATATAATCGAGGGCTTCTTTTTTTGATTGCAAGAAATGAAGCAGTAAAAGCAAGCGTTGTCAGGAGCGCAAGCGCGATAGATGAGGGGATGAAATGGGTGTATGACTGCAGAAAACGGGGCGTAAAGTATTCAAAGGTATATCCGTTTTGAGTCAGTTGAAAAAACGCAAATCCGAAGAGAAAGAATATGTAATAAAGGTACGATCTGTCTTTAATTGTAATGAAAAACAGCAGATTGAATATCAGCATAAAAAAAAGTATGCCGAAGTATATGCCCATAACATACTGCTCGTCATGGTTTTTATCGAAAAACGCGTCAGTTGACCATACGGAAAGAGGGATCTCCATTCTGTCTTCGTTTTTAAAGCGCATATAGATTTTCGTTTCAATTCCGGCCGTAAGTTCGAGCGGGAATATAAAATGGCGGTGCCTGACCGGCCTTGAATTGAAATAGTGGCGGTATCCAGTTGTAATGTCCTGGTAGATGCCTTTGGAATCCGGAGTATAGAGGGAAATATGGTCCATAAGGGGATAGGAAAAATACAAAAGCCATTTTTTATTGTGTTCAGTCTCGTTTTTTAGGGTGAATGCAACCCAAACTGTTGAATCTATAAAACCGAGGTATGGAACGTCCCGTGTGTTTTTTTGGAACTGATAGTTTTTTTTATTTTTTAGTATATCATCCAGTTCTGCTTCGTTTTTTTTGTCCTCAAAAAGATACAGGTGTTTGCCAAGGGGATAGGTCTCGCCTGTTCCGGTCAAAACAAGGGCTTCTCCGGCCAGGAGGTTATTATTTTTTAGAACAAGCAGGGAAATGATTATACTGCAAAACAGTATTTTTCTACGCTGCATGAAGCGCCCTCCATTGAATACATGCTTAAATGTATATACTTAGATTAAAATAAAAGCAAGTCATTTTCATTTCTGCATGCAGGAATATCGACGGTACTGAGGACGTGACGACAAAAAACATTTTCTGGAAGATCTACACGATCATAAAAAAATTGACCCCGAGTTTTGTGCAATTTTCCCAAACTCCCGGCCTCAAAACTTCACGGGATCATTACACGTGTTGAGATGTAGCAAACGTGCTGTGAACTGAAAAGATCAATGGAAAAAATAGTATTATCCGCTCAGTTATAAAATCCGCATCCTCAGAAACTCCCGCAGGGAAAGATGCTCAACACCCTTAAATGTCCCGCCGGTTACGGTGTCCATAGACACTACGATTTTCCGGTAGTTATCGTCGACCGCGAGAAGGTTGCCGAATTCGCGTTCCCGGACCGATTCATCTGCAATGAGATACGCGGCCTGTACATATACTTTCTCCCCGCCCTTTTCCCCGACAAAATCGATCTCCTTATCGCCGAGAATCCCTACTGTCACATGATAACCGGCGGTCCGGAGATGATGATATACGAGGTTTTCAACGATCTTTCCGATATCAGCCATGCGGAATCCCGTTATCGAGTGCCTGAGGCCGAGGTCTTCAAAATAATATTTTTCTCCGATCTCGAAAATCTTTTTCCTATGGACGTCTGACCGGTGCACCTTCGCGATAAAAAACGCGGACACAAGGTGCGATAGATAATCGAGCACGATGTTGGGCGATATTTTCACCCTCTGTGATTTTAAAAAGTCACTGATCTTTTTTGCCGAAACAAGACTTCCGGTATTGTCGGCAAGATAGAAAACCAGGTTGTCGAGAAATGACGTGTTGCGGGTCGCATAACGCGCCATCACATCACGGTAGAGAATGGCATTGTAAATATTACTTAAATAATCAAACACGATCTCATCAGTGAGCTCAAGATTACGGAGATACGGCAGTCCGCCGTATCTGAAATATTTCGCAAGCGTTTCATCAGTATCAGGAAAATCATGAAATAAAAGAAATTCATCATA
>JBFZEZ010000550.1:0-5156 GCA_041306585.1 Spirochaetota bacterium
AACTTTTTTAGGATTAAACATGGAAAAAATCAGTGCATTCGATCTTCCATTATATGTTTTGTTTTCACCGGGTTTTTTTTTAGTATTTTTATACAATCGATATCAAAAATATTAATAATTTCAAATCAAAAATTTTTCATTTTTTACTATTTAAATTCCCCATATAATATTCCTCAAGCTCCGGAACCGTAGGGGCCTTTCTGAAGATTTCTGCGTATTTAGGGGCTTTTACTATGCGCTGCATCCCGAGGAGTGTTTCGTATGGCGCATCACTCATGAAGAGATTGACTAACCCAGCAGGTATTCCGCCTGGATCAGCATACAGATGGTAAACTATACGCGTTTGTTCGCGGCTGAGGACTTGAAGTATAAATATCGACCACACTTTTGTCATTCTCTTCCGATTTTTTGAAATAGGAATATAAGAATTATATTGATCAAGCGGAATGCCCTCCAGTAAAACAGTAAATATGCCTTTGCTGAATTTTTTTTCAACAGTTCCCCTTACCAAAACTTCTCTGTCCATGACAGGCCAGGGCATTGAAGTAATATTCAGGGCCAGAATATCATCCTCTGCAAATTTTTTAATCATTGCGCTTTCCTTGCATCTGAATAAAAAATCCTTATAGATTGATGGTTCCCGCAGCATAACATTGAAAACCTCGACCCCGGCGTCAACAATCGCTTCGCCCTTAAAAATTTTAATCTTTGAGTTTTTATATTCTGATGCATAAATTTTTATTCCATTTTTAACTTTTATAAGTGTCCAGACTTTTCCTGTTATCTCTGCATTGGTTGAAGAGGAGACTATAACAAATCCCAGGAATACAAACAGTATTTGTATTTTCATGATGCCACTTCCCAATATACAATTTTTTACATTACCTTCGTAAAATTATTAAGAAAATAATTATAATATTTCACTAATAAATTCAAGCATTAAATTCATCTGATTCTGGAGCAGTCCGGGGAACATATTAATTTTTTGAGTTATAGCATTTAACGAATGATTTAAAACATTTCATGTCATTCCCGCCTAAGTTTATCCTCGTGCAGACGGGGACGGGAATGACAAAAGAAGTCTTATTACATCTTTAACTGCTATAGGTAAATTATTCATGGTTTTTTGTACAAAAATAAAAGAGGCTCCCGTTTTTCGGCAGCCTCTTTTTAGGTGAGCAGATTAATGCGATTGTTTACTTTTCCATTGCATTAAAAACATATTCAGCTATATCGTAACATTCCATATTTTGGATATCCAGCTCGGAGATGCCATCGGAAAGCATGGTCATGCAGAAAGGACATGCTGTTGCAATCCTAGTTGCACCGCTTGCTAGTGCATCTTTTGTCCGGAACTGATTGATGCGTGTTCCTATATGCTCTTCAATAAACATCCTTGCACCGCCTGCTCCGCAACAGAAACTATTGGAATGGTTTCTGCTCATTTCAACGAATTGGACGCCAGGAATAGATGTTAATATTGATCGCGGTTCATCATAGATGTCATTATATCTACCTAGAAAGCATGAATCATGAAGAGTGATCCTTTCGTTTAAGGAATGTACCAGTTTGATCTGGCCTTTTTTAATTAAATCAGCAAGGATTTGACTGTGATGAAATACTTTATAATTGGCTTCGAGAGGTTTTCCATCTGACCCCATGCCCACTTTAGAAAAAGATTTGTATTCTTTTTTCAGCGTATTGTAGTCATGAGGACAGGTACAGATTATTTTCTTCACACCATACGCTTTGAATGTCTCCAGGTTTTGTGTTGCCAAGGCATGGAAGAGATATTCATTTCCTCCCCTCATTGCCGCATCCCCAGAGTCAGCCTCTTCAGAACCGATTATGCCGACTTTTATTCCGGCTTTTTTTAATATTTTCAACAAAGAAATCGCGATTTTCTGATTTCTCTTATCATACGATGCTGCAGATCCTACAAAATAGACGTAATCAACCTCGGGATCCTCCGCGAGAGTCTTCACTCCAAGGTCAGCGGGAAGCCATGCTCCCCTTTCAGCAAATGCAAAACCATAGGGGTTAAAATTTCCTTCGAGATTCTGGAAGGTGGTTTGCAGCTCAGGAGCCATATCACCTTCCATGAGAATTTTATATCTTCTCATATCGATCATTTTGGGGATATGTTCAATATTAACCGGGCAATTTTCCATACAGGCTGCACAGTTTGTGCATGACCAGAATTCATCCGGCTGAACAGATCCTCCGATGAGGGGTGTTGTCTCAACTGTTGAAGGGTCTTCCGCGAGCATGAGTTTTGGAATTCGCTCATCCATGTTGTCCTTCACATCATTGATAATTTTTTTTGGGGACAATGGTTTTTCAGTCAGCCATGCAGGACAATTGTCCTGACAGCGTCCGCAGCGCGTACAAGCATCGCCATCCATGAGCTGTTTCCAAGTATACTCCTCGACTTTGGAAACACCGAATGATTCTGCAGTTTCAAATTCAGTGGGACTAATAACCGGTACAAGATATTTTGTTTCAGTACTTTCATTTTTCAAATTACCGTAATACACATTGAGGCTTGATATTATAATATGCCCAATTTTATCAGTAGCGACCAATCCAATAAAAGAGAAAGCCCCGACCATGTGAAGCCACCAGTTGATATAATGTGCGCTTCGGAGTGTATCATTCCCAATAAGGCTAAATGGCAGAGCAAGTACATATCCAACTGGAGATGCAAGTTTTTCAAATGCCGGAAAATTCGTGATGGATATCCTCATCGCTTCATTGAAAAAACCGCTTATAACAATAACTAATATCAGAATCAGCGCAAATGTATCAATAGGTTTTGTATCAAGTCTTGCTGGTTTCAAAACATATCTGCGATAGATGGCCATTCCAAGGCCAATCAGGACTACCAGGCCGAATACATCACCAAAAAGTGACCAGATGATATAAAAATCACCATGAATAAAGTGATAGTGAAAAAAAAGTCCGGTAATATCCTCCTGAACAACTATTATTGCTGTAACTATAAAGAGAACTACAAATCCGAAAAATATGCTCGCATGCATGATCCCAGCATAGCTTTCCTTGAGGATTTTGGCTTGAAAAATGACATACTTAAAAACTGCGAGGATTCTTTTTTCAGGAAAATCAGTTCGTAATTCTGCTTTTCCCTTTTTCCATATTAAGACTTTTTTAACAATCGTATATGCAAGGTAAATAAAAGCAGCAAACATAAAAATGTAAATTCCCCATCTCATAAAACCATGGGGGCCGCCGACATTAAAGTAAAACTCTCTCGTCACTTCATGTGGTGCCACATCAAAAGCATTGGCAAGACTCATAATATCCTCCTCATCGATATGTATAACCGAGAAAAATTTATCTGAAATGAATAAACAGATTCATTGATTTTGTATACTGATATCTTCATGCAATGAAATGTCAACTTAATTTCTTTTAGGGTTTAAATTAATACTTTTGCATTTATTCTTACTTTTTTCTTGCATATTTGACCGGAATAACTATACTTTGGTGAAATTCAACTATTTAAGCCTGACATCTAATGATAAAAAAAAGAAGCATTAATATTAATTCTGTGGGTCTTGTCCAAACTGATTATTATACGTTTGCCGCACCACCCGACACATTTCAATTATTATGCGGGAAAAAATTAAGTCCAATTACCATTGCGTATGAAACCTACGGTTCTCTCAATTCAGATAAATCTAATGCGATACTCATTTTACACGCTCTTTCCGGAACTGCCCATGCAGCTGGTTACAATGACGAAAATGATAAGTATCCTGGATGGTGGGACACCTATATTGGGCCCGGGAAGGCCTTTAATACCGATAAATATTTTATAATATGTTCAAATGTTCTGGGAGGGTGCAACGGATCAACTGGACCTTCTTCCATTGATCCGACAACCGGCAGGCCTTTTGGACTCACTTTCCCTATGATTACCATACGTGATATGGTAAATGCACAATGGCATCTCATTCAACATCTTGGTATTAAAACCCTTCTTTCTGTTGCCGGGGGATCGATGGGAGGGATGCAGGCATTAAAATGGGGGATACTCTATCCTGACATAGTTAAATCAGTTATTGCTATTGCCACGTCAGCATCAATATCAGCCCAGGGGATAGCCTTTAACGAAGTCGGAAGACAGGCCATTGTAAAAGATTTACGATGGAAAAACGGGGATTATTACGATACAGGACAGCCCGAATCGGGACTGTCATTGGCCAGGATGATCGGACACATTACATATCTTAGCGAAAAGCATATGCATGAAAAATTCGGACGCCGATTTCAAGGGAGCGAAGTCCCCGAATTTGATTTTAACGATGAGTTTCTTGTCGAATCATATTTACGTCACCAGGGCATTAAATTTGTTGACCGCTTTGATGCTAATTCATATTTGTATATCACTCGGGCCATTGATTATTTTGATCTGAAAAAGGATTTCGGGGGTTCAATGATCAACGCCTTCGAAAACGTAAAATCAAGTTTTCTTGTTATCAGTTTTACATCAGATTGGCTTTACCCGAGTTCACAGTCAAAAGAGATTGTTCAGGCCCTCAGGGCAACCGGCAAAAATGTTGTTTATACCGATATAAAAACCGATAAAGGACATGATGCCTTTCTTTTGGAAAATAAAGCCCTTGAAAAAAATTTAGTCAATTTTCTCCGTATAAAATTTGATATCTGAAAATGAAAAAAAATGCTGTACCCAACGAATATATTTAAAGAGATCGGATACGATTTGGTTATCAACGAAGTTGAATACGAATCAAGGGTTCTTGACCTCGGTTGCGGGGACGGGGGCCTCCTCGATAAACTTCAAAAGATAAAAAATGTGAAGGGCTTTGGTGTAGAGATATCGGAAAGCGGGGTAGGGGAATGTGTCGAAAAAGGGCTGTACTGTTATCAAGGGGACATTGATGAGGGCCTCGCCGATTATCGCAATAATTCATTCGATTATGTCATTATTAACCAGACCCTGCAGAGCACCAAGCGACCTTTATATGTCCTCAAAGAGATCATGAGGATCGGGAAGAATGCGATTATCAGCTTTCCCAATTTCGGATATATCAATACCCGCCTTCATTTGCTTCTTAAAGGAACTATGCCGAAAAATAAGCTGCTTCCATATGAATGGTATGAATCCCCGA
>JBFZEZ010000551.1:0-3830 GCA_041306585.1 Spirochaetota bacterium
ATATCTGGTGCGTAACAAGATCAAACTTCCGTCGAACAATCTCGGGTATGAACAGATCCAGTATCTCTACGCCCGCAGTTATTTTACGGACATTCCGATTGACGCGCGCACCAGCGTCGCTTTTACCTATTACCGCGGGCAGGCCCAAAAATACTGGCTATCGAATAACATATACATGCAGGGGATGATAGCGCTTGCCCTGCACCGCTGGAACGATACCAAAACGGCGCAGGGGATCGTCAAATCCCTGAAGGAACATTCCCTCTCATCGCCCGAGATGGGCATGTACTGGAAATCCTCATATGGCTATTATTGGTATGAATTTCCGGTCGAGACCCAGGCGCTTCTCATCGAAGTGTTCCATGAGGTCGCCAGGGACCGCGCCGCAGTAGACGACATGAAGACATGGCTCATCAAGCAGAAGCAGACCCGGGACTGGAAGACCACCAAGGCAACGGTTGACGCCTGTTATGCCCTTCTTTTACAGGGGGACCAGTGGCTGGCGTATAACGAGCTTGCAGAAATTACCCTGGGAACAACGACAATCCAACCCGCTCAACTCACGCCGGTTGAGGCAGGTACCGGCTATTTTAAGCTCTCCTGGCATGAAGATGACGTGAAGCCGGAAATGGGGCGTGTGACGGTGGTCAATAAAAATCCAGTCCCGGCATGGGGCGCCTTATACTGGCAGTATTTTGAAGACCTGGATAAAATAACCCCCGGCGAGACCCCGCTGTCTCTTAAGAGAAAACTGTTTGTGGAGCGCCCCACTGCCTCCGGGCCGGTGCTCGTGCCCCTCGACAAGACGACGATCGCCGTCGGCGACCGCATCAAGGTGCGCATCGAACTTCGTGTGGACCGTGCCATGGAGTATGTCCATATGAAGGACATGCGGGCGTCCTGCTTCGAACCGGAAAACGTTTTGTCGCACTACAAGTGGCAGGACGGCCTCGGCTATTACGAGAGCACAAAGGACGCCTCGACGAATTTCTTTTTTGATTATCTTCCGAAGGGGACCTATGTGTTCGAATATCCCCTGAGGACGACGCACAAAGGGAAATTCTCCAACGGGATAACATCGATCCAGTGTATGTACGCGCCCGAGTTCAGCAGCCATTCTGAAGGGCTGCGGGTCGTGGTGGAGTAGGGTGAATTTTTTAAGGAGGTTTTTTTTGGGGGCGGGGATGATGAAGTTATTGAAACAGGTTATTTCTAAACACGGGAATTGAGACCGCTGAGTTAAATCGTATTTGCTGATTAGATGCCAATTTTTTATAGTATCAATTTCATTGTTTTTTTTAATGCCTGTATGAATTTGATTACATCATTCATATCGTTGTATAAATAGAAGCTCACGCGCACTGTCCCGTCGACACCCAGCCGCTTCATGAGCGGATACGCGCAATGACCGCCGGTTCGTATCGCAATCCCCTCCCGTTGAAGGATCATCGGTTCCGGCAAGGGCGTTTGCCCCGCAGGCGTCCGGGGTACCGGGTTCAAATTTCCAGGGCAGATCGTTCCAGGTTGCGCCTTCGGTAGTGACCCTGTGATGAATTGTTATGTAACCTGGCTATGTATATTTTAATTATAGGTAACAATCGAGCGGTGAAAAAATCAGTTTCCTACGTAAATAACCGCCATGATAACAGCGTTTCCGCCTTTTGTATTGTTGACGACAGCGTGCGGTATCGTCGAAAAGTAATAAATACTGTCGCCTACCTTCAGGACCTCCTCCTTGTTGCCAAGTATGACTTTGATGGTCCCTTCCATGACCACGATGAATTCCTCTCCCTCGTGGGTCGACAGGTCGGCTGTATCGGAATCGGCATCCAGGGTGATGATAAAACTTTCCATGTGGCGGTCGTTGATGCCGCTTGCCAGCGATTGGTAATGGTACTGGGTTTTTTCCTTTGTCCCGGTGCTGAAGCGCTTTATGTTTTTGCGGTCCTCATTGCGCACGATGGAATAACTGTACCCTGCCTCATCGCCGAGAAGAAGTCCGGTTGCGACCCGAAGCGCCTTTGACAGTTTCATCACAGTACCGAGGTCGGGGAAGATACTCTGCTCTTCGATTTTCAGGATCCTGGTTTCATCGATCCCTGAAATCTCGGCAAAGCGTTTCAGCGAAAAATTCTGCATTTCCCTGAATTTTTTCAATCTGGACCCGATGGGCTCCGGTTGCTGTTTCCTTTCCTTATCGTAGTAATATCCCTGCACCTCGTCGAAATAGTCTTTATATTCCTTGCTTTCATGCATTACTTTCATATGTGGTTGCTCCTTGTCATTAGTAGCGGATCCTTATCATTATACGTCGTTTTTGTACAAGTCAAGCATTTTGCAATCAAAATATGCCTGTTGTTGCCGCGATACGACGGCATTATATATCATAACATCCGATCTGCCGTGAGATGACAATGCGTTGGACCTCGGAGGTCCCCTCGCCGATAGTCAGGAGCTTGTAGTCCCTGAAGAACCGCTCAACGTTATATTCTTTCATGAGCCCATAGCCGCCATGAATCTGTACAGCCTCATTAACAACGCGGCCCATTACCTCTGAACAGTACAACTTGGCCATGGCAGCCTCCTTTCCAAATGGACGGCCGGTGTCCTTGAGTCTGCACGCTTTATACAATAGATTGCGGGCAGCCTCGATCTCGGTGGCCATGTCTGCCAGTTTGAAGGCATTGATCTGGAAGGTTGAAATGGGTTTGCCGAATTGTTTGCGTTCTTTTGCATATGTGAGGGCTAATTCGTATGCACCCTGCGCCCCGCCAAGGCCCATTGCCGCTATAGCAAGCCTGCCGTTGTCCAGGGTCTGAAGCATCTGGTGAAATCCTTCGCCCCTCTTGCCGAGTAGGTTCGCTTCCGGCACCCGGCAATCATCGAAATAAAGCTCACCGGTATCAGAGGCGCGCCACATCATTTTTTTGGTCATCTTCTTCGTTGTAAAGCCCTGGGTTCCGTTCGGGACAAGTATGCAGGAAACTTCTTTTTTTCCGTCAGGTTTAACTCCTGTTATTGCTTGTACCGTACAAACACCTGCCATCTTGTTTGTCGAGTTGGTTATGAAAATTTTGCTGCCATTGATTACCCATTCGTTTTTATCAAGTTTTGCGTTTGTCTTGCTTGCGCCGGCGTCCGATCCGGCTTCCGGCTCAGTCAGTCCGAAAGATGCAAGGACCTCACCTGTGCACAGGCGAGGGAGCCACTCCTGCTTCTGTTTGTCGCTGCCGTAATAAAAAATTGGTCCGATGCCGAGCGAGTTCCCGGCAGCGACCGTTGCTCCGTGTGAACCGTCAATGCGGCATATCTCTTCTACCGCAACTATATAGGAGAGATAGTCCATACCTGCTCCGCCGAATTTTTCGGGTACATATATCCCGAAAAGTCCAAGGCCCGCCATTTTCTTTGTTATATCGTATGAGAACTCCTCGTTTTCGTCAAGTTCCTGCGCTTTTGGAGCAATTTCCTTTTCGGCAAACTCGCGGAGCGTATACCGAAGCATTTTTTGTTCTTCATTTAACCAGAAATCCATGATTACACCTCTTTGCTTAAATTCCGATGATGCTGAATTCCCTTGATTTTGAAAATTACGGAAATGTAATGCCTTTTTAAAATAGAGAAGGTTAATAATACAACTGGTCTGTAACTGGAAATTTATAGTGTCCCAACCCATGCAACAATTGCTGTGTCTTCGCTTTTTCCCATAATCGATTGATTGGAGGAATTTGACCAAAAATGAATCGAGTCCCCGACGGAAAGACTGATGCGTTCATCACCAAGTTCCAGTTCAACCTTTCCTTTCAGAACAATGAGCATTTCCTGGCTGT
>JBFZEZ010000552.1:0-4289 GCA_041306585.1 Spirochaetota bacterium
CTAATGGTCTAATATCATTCGAGCAATTGATCAAAAAACATTTGTATAATTATTTTATTCTGTCTGAATTCGCGTCAGGATTTCCCGATTAAATATTGTACAAGCTTTGTGCCTGCTTGAAAAACCGGTTTCCCCATTTTATCATCGAATAACGTACCGATGGGACCCTGCCCGAGATACACCCCATCAGAGACAAGAAATGTCATGCGCGCCATTCCCTTTTCAGGATGCGGGAGTCTCGGCCTGTACCAGGGTCCGATATTATCTACGACATTTTCAGCATGCAGGAGCAGTTCCTTTATTATAGAATTCGAGGCATTATCACCCGCATCCTGAATAATAATTTTGCCTGATTGATTTATATACCGGGCCGCTCCATCCCTGTACACTGCCAGAACATCCAAACCAGTATCAAAAGCAATTTCAATGACAACGCCAAGTAATTCTTTTGTGCTGATTGAGACATGCCGGGTCCGTAATTGATGATACGCTAAAAGTTTCACGCGGGATTCAACACAGTCATCATGTATGATTTTTTCCAGATCACTCACGCCGGTGTGCATCGATACAAGAATGTCCCAAGGATACGATCCGGCACTTTGTCTGTTCATGGAATACAATGCAACATCATCGCAGAATACTAAATTATAAATCACATTGCTTGATTTATTTTTATACGGTCCTTTAGAAGTGCCGAAAAAACTCCTCAATGTATTCATTACTGCATCCTTCCTGTATGCTATGTTGATATCCATAAAAAATACATCCTATACATACTCACTGATAGACTTCAAGATAAAGATTTGATAATCAACTTTTTTTAAAAAGACACGCATGGGAGGATTTTAATTTTCGGGGTATATCAATGTATTCCTCATTTGTTAATATATAATCAGCGCAAAAATCGTCAGCAAGGTCGGGGAATGATTTTTTTAGACTCGGAATCAAGCGCCGGAGCCGAAATGCGCTGGACGCGTTTAAACTGCTCAAGAAATGAATTCAACAAAAAACAATGAAACAGTTACAACGTGGCGACGGATTCGCGTATCCGCAGGGCTGAAAAAATCATTCCCCGACCGTTTAGATGATTATCCCGGAAATCAAAATGCACCCATACGCAGGGTGTGAATTTCATAGGTACTGATTATTAAAAAACAATTGACTGGAATAAATCAATACATACAATAAAAAAATTATTATGGAAAATGAAAATCTCATCCGCCTATCAGGCATAGTTGAACGAATTACATTTCATAACCCTGAAAACGGCTGGTCTGTCTTAAAGGTGTCCCCTTTTAATGAGCCGCACAAACTCGCGACCGTGATCATACACCAGGCTAAAGTCTTTGCAGGGAGCTCGATGGAATTCTGGGGGACCTGGAACAATCATCCAAAGCATGGCGAGCAATTCAAGGCGGTGCGCGCAATTGAGAAAAAACCGGCCACCAGCGCCGCTATTGAAAAATATCTCGGGTCAGGATTAATAAAGGGGGTCGGCCCCAAGACCGCATCGAAGATCGTCAAATTTTTCAAAGACCAGACCCTGCAGGTCTTCGAGGAGAACATCGACGAGCTTTTGAAGGTGCCGGGTATCGCCGAAAAGAAGCTCCTTGACATGAAAAATTCATGGCAGGAACACAAGGCCATTCGCGATGTGATGATATTCCTCCAGGGCCATGGGATCAGCACACTGTATGCGGTCAAAATCTACAAGGCATACGGCAACAGCGCAATAAGCATTGTTTCAAGAAACCCATACCAGCTGGCCAGGGACATTTACGGGATCGGCTTTTTCTCGGCAGATAAGATTGCTCTGAGCATGGGGTTCGACCGGGACGGAGCGCAGAGGGTGGAGGCAGGGATCAAGCATGTGCTGGCAGCGTCACGTGAAGAAGGAAATTGTTACCTGACCGGGGACCAGATTGAAACACAAACCCTTGAACTCCTGCAGAGCAGTACACACGAAAAAATCAGGGAAATTTTGTCCTCACTTCTCCAGGAAAATGAAATCAAACAGCGGATACTCCCCGATGAATCAGGGGGCGCTGTCGCCGCTTACTATTCCAACTCCATCTTCTTCGACGAACAGTACGTCGGATCTACAATAAAAAAATGGACCACGCATTCAATAATTCCCGATCTTGACCGTATCAAATCATGGGTGGAGCGATATTCCCAAAAGCAGGAAATTATTTTATCCGAGGAACAACAGGCTTCAATTGCAGGCATTGCCGGAAAAGTTTTCTCAATACTTACCGGAGGCCCTGGATGCGGGAAAACAACAGCAACACGGGTCCTGGTCAAATTACTCCAGGCCATGGAGAAGAAGGTCGTCCTTGCAGCCCCCACGGGAAGGGCGGCCCAGCGCATGAGCGAGGTCATCGGGCTTGAAGCGCGGACCATTCACCGTCTCCTTGAATGGACGCCTGATAAAAACGGATTTAAAAAATGCGAGGACAATCCACTCTCGGTTGATTTTCTCATTGTTGACGAATGTTCCATGATCGACATCAACCTTGCCGCCGCGCTCATGAAGGCAGTGCCCCAACACGCGCAGGTTCTGTTTATCGGTGACCCGGACCAGCTGCCGGCAGTAGGCGCAGGAAATGTTCTTCATGATCTCCTTGCTGCTCCATGTGTCCCGAGTTTCAGGCTGACCAGGGTATTCAGGCAGGCAGAGGAATCCCCGATCATTCGCTATGCACACCAGATAAACAAGGGGGAAGTCCCGAGAATTGAATCGCCATTCCACATACCTCTACTCTGGAAGGAAAAATCCGGATGCATGTTCATCGACGCGGAGGAAGCGACACAGGAACAGCTGAATTTTCTTCATAAGGCAAAGTCTGCGATTCAGCGAACATTGGAGTCAGGCAATGAGCACCTGATTCAGACCGGTGAAAAAATAACAGGAATAATGCGTCGAGACGATAACGACTTTATGATCGAGGACCTCCTGGTCCAGGAATTCCGGAATGCTGATGAGGTCCGTGCCCCGGTCCTCGCCATCCCCGATAAATTCAAACATGTTGATCTTCAAAAAGTCCACAGGGCCGAAGGGATGGTTGAAGAATTAAAATCACTCATTAAAACCGTGCATCCCTGGTCAGCGCTTCATTATGGGATGACCTGCCTTGATGTCGTTTTGCGGCTCATCACAAAAACAATCCCGGAATACTACGGTAAGGATATTGAAATACAGGTGCTAACTCCCCAGGTTCGGGGATCGCTCGGCACCCTGAACCTCAACATTGCCATTCAAAAATTAGTCAACCCCGAGAACCAGGGAAAAAAGGAGATACAGGTAGGGGAACGAATTTTCCGCGTTGACGATCGTGTCATTCAGACGCGGAATAATTATGATTTGAACGTGTTCAATGGGGATATCGGTCGAATCAGGCACATCGACCTTGAAAACTATTACTGCCTGATACAATTCGGAAAACAGGCGCCTGTCAGATATGAGCGCGAAGATTTGACCGAGATATCCCTGGCATACGGGATTACGATCCATAAATCACAAGGGAGTGAATTTGAAGCGATCATTATCCCGGTTACGACCCAGCATTACAAAATGTTATTCAGGAACCTTATTTATACCGGCCTGACCCGCGCAAAAAAATTATGTGTGTTTGTCGGCAGCCGCAAGGCATTGTCAATGGCCGTCAAACAGATTGATAACAATAAACGACAGACGGCCTTAACGTATATTATAGAAACAATTGCGCGGTAATTCCCCCCAATTCATGACCTGTACCCACAAATCCGATAATAATTAAAAAAAATTGCTTGCAAATGATCAGGGCCCTTTTTAATATAAACTTCCAACCATATAAAAGTAGCAAAAAAAATCCCAAAGGAAAAATATGAATAAAGCTCCAAAAGAAATTATACGTCTTGAAATTACATCCTATCAAAAAGATCTGATCATCAATGCAATTAATACCCACATCCAGCAGGGGAATGCCGAAGCAAATGATTTACGGGAATTGCGCGGATTAAAAGAAAAATTATCAAAGATAACAGTAAAATCTGGCATCAGTGAATAACTGACGCGGCATACGTGCTCGGTTGAAGCAGTAGTGCCCGAAAAAAATTCATGGGCTCTCCGGTTTGAAAATCTAATATCACTGCAAAAATCACATAACAATTAAAATGCGCCAACAAGCGACCTCCTGCCCAGCTAAACCGAGGGAGGATTTCGGGGTAAGGGTGTTACTTTTTCAATACATGCTTACATTCGTATTCAGTATATCAATCATTCCGCTGGTCATTTCAATCTTTGTTCT
>JBFZEZ010000553.1:0-3140 GCA_041306585.1 Spirochaetota bacterium
ACATGAGGCGTTCATCGGCCTTGTGTTCGTACTTGGATTTTCCTGAGTTGCGGTTACATGATTGTAAAAAAATCCACTAGGATTAGTGAAAAAGTTTCTGAAACTGAATACGGAGTCTGAAGGATTCATCGTTCCCTGCGGGAACCTTCCCTTCTCTGCTCCCTATCTTTTTTTACACCCCCGCCATCCTGCTTGGCTTCGCGGTTGTCCCGAACCGTATCACGGGAATTCTCGCGAAGCTCATCCCGAATTTTTTCCCTAATTGAATTATCGACATTCGCTGACGAGGATTTTTGTTTGCTGCCTGATGTCACTGGAGATTCCTTCTTCGCATTCGTCATTCGTTCGGCATTTTGCGTCTTCTCTTCTGAATCTAATAGGGTCTTCTCGGAAATTGTATTCATTATTACGTATTCATTCCCATGATGCGCCATCGCAATAATACCGGTTGCGAGAGCTGTTATGCGAACAGTTCCCTCCCTGAGTTTAAGAATGGTCTCATGCGGGGTCACCGACATGGAAAATTCAGTGCCGATGGAATCAATCCTCGCATGAGGGGTTATAAATGAATATGTCAACTTCACGGCATCATGATTGAATTTAGCATTAATATCGCCCGATCGGAGATTGAAGGAAAAAATAAAATTGTTGTGTTTAACATCCTCACGGGAACTATCCAGAAAAAATTCCGTATTCTGCGCGACTTCTACGATAAACATATTACCCAGGCTTACACGTGCAAACGATTTATCTCCTGTCCGAAGCAGATCATGCTCATTCAGGCGGGAAGCACTATCGATTTCCCTGTTATTTATTACCGTGTTGCCACTGATATTTGATACGTCGAGGCCTAATGGTTTATTTGCCGGGAAGAATATATAATGTGAAAGCAGAAATATGATTATGACGACAGCGGCGGCAAAAGACGCGGCCATGCTGAAACGATTCATCAAAAAAATTAAACGTGGTTTTTCTGCTGATGCTTCAGAAATAATTTGACGAACTGACCGCCCCACGCGTTCGTCGGTTGCAGCAGAGACGGATATCTCTGCTGCATTCGAAGGGATATACAAAACGGTTGCCGATTTGAAGACATCCTTACACGATTCACATTCAGCGATATGTGCTTTCACCATATCGGATAGAGACCGTGATGCAGTCCCAAGGACTGTAGCGATTATACTTGTATGTGAAGGATGTTTAATCATAAATTTTCACGTTCCTCATCGTCTGCATATAAGACAATCAGGATATTTAAAATAGACAAAAAAACTTTCTATATAATGTGTTTCTGAAAATTTTATCATATTTCATGCAAATCCCGAGATTTTAAGTTTTGAAAGCAGATATTCGGTCACCTGTTCAAGCTTACGTTTGACTGTTTTCTCCGATTTCCCTATGTTCTTTGCGATTTCAGGTATACTCATATTCAAATCTTTCTTCATAATAAAAACCGATCTCGAAAGGTCATCGAGTTCTTCGAGGATATCATATAATTTTTTATCAAATTCCTCTTTCTCTATAGTCGCCTCAGTTGAATCAAAAACCGGAATGGAATATTCATCAGGTGCGACATATTTCACCTTTGAAAACTTTTTGGCATGGTTCACTGCCAGATTATGAGCTGTTTTGTACAGGAATGCCCTGACGTCATTGATCTCATGGGTTTTTGAATAATTAAGAAGGTTAATAATTGAATCATGCAGGATGTCTTCAGCAGTCTCCTGTGATCCGATCAGCCGAAATAGATATATAATCAATTCCTTTTTATGAAGGTTGTACGCTTCGATTATGTCTTTTTCAGAAAACATTTTTTTATTTTTTTGTCCGTTTTAAGCCCGGTCGCGGTCTCATGTACAGAAGATGAGAATATTAGACACCAAGAAGAGGAGGTTGTCAATGAAAAAAAGTATGGTTATCGCAATGGCTTTTGTGTTCGCACTTTCGATTGCATATTACACTGGTAATTATGCAGAAGCAGCTGAAAACGGTAAAAAGGAAGTAAAACAGGAACAAACCAAGGACCAGGACAAGACAAAAGAACAGGATCAAACGCGAGACAAGAATCGCTTGCGTGAAAAATCGAAGGATTCGAACGATGCCAGCAAGGAATCGAAGAATCAGAACCAACACCGCTACAAAAAAGGGGAATCCACTGGGGGCACAATAGGTAAATAGCCTTTTTTGCAACGGCCTTCCCCGTTTAACGCGAGGAAGGTCGTCTTATCTTCTAAACATTTATTGATTAATATATAACTGAAGCTATGATCTGAAAACAAAAAAATGAAAATAAAATGTCAAAAAAACCATATGCATCTTATGGACATTCGTGATGATCATACTCTACGGGATAATATCATCCGCATATGCCCTTGATAACGTACCGTGGCAGTTCTCTTTCGGTGGGAAAGGGGTCATGTCAAGCGATGGAACAACGACCTTCACGTATTTCAAGCCGTTTATCACTTTCGGTTATGATGGGAAATATGCCGGTTTTACTACAGGGTACTGGCGCTCTATAAAATACCTGATTACTGGCATCAACGGTAATGAAAAATTTATCGGCATTAATAAGGTTACCGGCGAGTTCATGGTCAATGCAGTAGAAAATCTTTCATTAGGCTTGGAATTCGATTATTACATCGGAGATTACTCATATAAAGTCTACGATATTCCTGCAATTTTTCCACATCGTATCCAAAAATTACAACGTACAATTATCATGATCACAGCATGATATACGGGGCATCGTTTTATTTATAAAGCACATGACCCGGATTACTGAATCCGGGTCATTCACATATATCAGTCACTGGTAGAGACGCATCACAGCGTCTCTACCCTTAGAAAATTTCATTTTCGAATGTAGAGCGCCCTTCCCTTCATATTCAGCTAATCAATATTCTCCAGCTCCTTCACTGCTGTGATTGCCGCGATAGTACCGTCCGCCACGGCAGTAGTGATCTGCCGGTATGGCTTGCTGCGGATGTCACCGGCCGCTAATATTCCGGGGATGTTGGTATGAAGCAATTCATCGGCATCAACATAACCCCACTTGTCAAGTTTCAGCGTCCCGTTGAACAGCGCGATATTCGGTTTCATACCCGCGAAAATGAACACACCATCGCACATCAGTGTTT